>JAEYWK010000057.1 GCA_023431345.1 Pseudomonadota bacterium | reverse complement strand
AGGGTCCCGCTCTTCGGCCATCGGTACCGACGTCCGGTCGAGACCAATGCAGATTGCCTTCGCACCCTCTGGCAGCTGCTCTGCTTGGCGCAGCAGCGCTTCGACGCGTGGCGCCGCCTTGTGCGCCGACCCGGCGAGCCGCTTCGCCATGCGTTCCAGCGTCGCCCGTGGCGGCGGCACTCGGTGGGCCGCGCTCAGGCTCTCGGCATGCTGGCGCATGTCGGCGCAGGCTGCGTCTGTCGTGTAACCGAGAGAGTGGCCATTCTGACCGTGTACTCGCTGGCTTTGCGTTCGTCGCGAGGGACACCGATGCCGTAGCGGTACGCCCAAGCCAGGCGCGTGCAACCGTCGACTTCTTCGCGACGGCACGCCGCCTCCGCGAGCTGCGTAGCGCGACGGAGAAACTCGGCTGCTTTGGCAGCGTCTTGGTGCGACCCGCTGCGCAACAAGAATTCGCCCAGGTCCCAGCAGGCCTCGAAGCCGCCGCGCGCGCACGCCGGCTCGAGCAATTGACGCGCTCGCGCTACCTGGTAGGGAGGCGTGGGAAGCAGGCGCTTAGCGAGGAATGGGCAGCCGTCGAAGTTCCCGGCCTTGCAGGCCTGTTCGAGCATCTCCGTTGTCATGGCGGGAAGCTCGCTTTCAAGTCGTGAAACGGCGTGTCCGGGCACTGACGGCGCATTGGGAAGCGCCTGCCGGTCGTGCGTCACTCGATGGCGGCTTGTGGGAGTTGCGCGGGTTTTGCCCGAGCTGCTCGAGGAGCTGAGCTACCTGCTTTTCCAGCGCCGCGATCCGACGACCCTGCTCGGCTATGATCGCGGCCTGCTCGGCGATGACCGCGTCTTTCGTCGCGAGCTCGGCCTCGAGCTCGGCGATGCGGTCGTCTCGCCAGTCGCGCTGCACGAGCTACGGCATGCTCGATCTGCGACTGGATGGAAAGCCATTTCGAGTTATGGAGCGAAATGGATCACTTCCGCCGCTACCCTCGCGCCGTTTGCTCCGCCCTCGGCGCGAGGGGCTGAACGGTTACGCTCGTAGGGAGCCGGCAGGGAGCGGAGCGTCATGCGCTCGCCGCAGGCGGCGACGGCACGTGTAGCGCCGGACAACACGGCGACGTTGGTGCTGTGCGTGATACCCAACGAAGTCTCGACTAGGACGTGATCGAACGGGGGCGGTCCCATTTCGGATATTGCGATTATTGCATTTATTTCGTTTTAGGTTAACCTAGTCGCATCATGCAAACTTCCCCAATAAAGCTGCCGACTTCCAAGGCTTCGGAGGAGGCGAAGATCGCCCTTCGAGCTTTGTCGGCACTGCCACGGCGGAAGGCTTCCCGAACAGTTGAGGTTCGCCCTGAGGGGGAAGGCAAGGCCGTTGCGGTGTCGGTTCCGCGAGAGGCATTCGAGCTATTCCTCGAGATCCTCGGACAGATGGCGAACGGTAATGCCGTTACTATCGTACCGGTCCACGCAGAGCTGACGACGCAGCAGGCGGCTGATTTGCTCAACGTCTCGAGGCCGTTTCTTGTGCAGCTTCTCGATGAGCAGAAGATCCCGTTCCGTCTCGTGGGGACTCATCGTCGGGTGCTTGCTGCGGATCTCATCGCGCACAAGCAGAAGGAAGAGGCGCATCGACAAAGCATTCTCGACGAGTTGACGGCCGAGGCCGAGAAGCACGGTTTGGGGTACTAGGCAGCAATGGCGTTCGTCGTCCTCTACGACGCCTGCGTTCTGTACCCCGCGCCGTTGCGCGACTTGCTCATCCGGCTGGCCAACAAGAGCATCGTTCGCGCGCGCTGGTCCGAAGCCATTCTCGACGAGTGTTTTCGCAATATCTTGGCCAACCGCACGGATCTGCGCCCCGAAGCGCTCGAGCGGACGCGCGAGCTCATGAGGAAAGCGGTGCCTGATTGCATGGTGTCGGGCTTCGAAGCTCTCATCGAGGGCATTGAGCTTCCAGACCGCGACGACCGGCACGTCTTGGCCGCAGCCATCAGAGCCGGTGCGCAGACCATCGTCACCTTCAACTTGGCGGACTTTCCCGTCGCGAGCCTGGCTTCGTACAACGTTGAAGCCAAGCACCCGGACGATTTTATCCTCGACGCGATCGACTCGCCCCTGGTCTCGTCGCGTCCGTGGTCAGTCAGCAGGCAGCCGCTTTGAAGAATCCGCCTCGTTCCGTTGCTGAGCTGCTTGAAACGCTTCGGGACCAGAGGCTCGTGCGCTCTGTGGCGAAGCTGCGAGAGCTGCTTGGAGCCGAATGACGGACCTCGATGTCGGCTTCGTACGTCTTAGACTGCAACAAGCCCGACGAGCCGAGGGTTTGGGCCTTATCACCGGACGCGAGCGAACCCCTTCGGACCTGGAGAAGCTTTCTGGGCCGTAGCGCTGTGGCGGGCACGTGGCGTGCTCGTCGATGCCGCTGGCAACACGATCGCTACGAAGCAGCTAGTGAGCTTCGAACGCGCCTGCGTGAGGCCGGAGTCCACCGCGAAGAACTGTTCGAGCAATCGCCTTTCGAGCCCACGACCAGCGCGGCACCTTCGTCACGATCAAGCTCGCGCTCGGCAAGAGCGAGGCCTGGATCACGGACAGGATCGGCCACACCACCGTAACCGCTGCACCAAGCCCATCTGGCGCGTGGTGCTGAGACCGTCGAAAAGGGGATATGCGCAAGCGGTACACGGCTGAGCAACGAGAGAAGTTAGTGGCGGAGGTTCGTGAGACGGGGGCGCGGG
>JAEYWK010000137.1 GCA_023431345.1 Pseudomonadota bacterium | reverse complement strand
GTATAATGTAGAGCCAAATGAGACAATTATGGTTGGTGATAATGTCGCTGTAGATCTTGCGCCTGCAAAGATGTTAGGTATAAAAACAGTATTATTAAATCAGTTTGTAGATTTAGCAATAAGCGACATTTCTGGTCTTAACTCTCTTCTTGAAAAAGAGAGTTAATTTTAATTGATACTGCTTCTAGATCTCCTTGTATCAAGTAACATTTAATATTAGATAGCTTGTTGGCATACTGAAGTCTTCTGGTAGCAATCTCATACGTATCTATTGGCATTAAAGGATCGGACATATCAAATATCATTCCATTCACCGACCTTATATCTTTTGAAAGCTCTTCATAAATCATCCATTTAAGTTGTGACTTGGTGTACTGTCTTACAATCGTATCTTTTGATTTTCTTATGATTATCGGTATTACTATTATGTTAATTTCTTTATTGGATTGATGGTTTATATTGATTTCTGATTCAACATCAATATCGTGAGAATTTAAGGCTAGCCTTGTCTTTTCTTCTAGATAAATCTTTCTAACTTGCCCTACCATTTTGTTACCTGAGACAAGAGTTTTGTCATCAGAAAAGATTTCAAACCCATACTTTTTGACTAATGCTAAGGCTGTTGTGGTTTTTCCAGCACCGGTTAGATTGGCAACCAGAAGTATTCCTTTGTTTCCTTTACAGATAGCAGATGAGTGTATTGTATAGACATCATTTTCTTGTCGATATCTTTCAAATAGGCTTTCACACAGCACAATTATGTCTACTTCGTTGAAATCCTTTCCATATCTACCTGAAATATATGTATTACCTACTTCTAGGTTTGCCTTTTTGTGAATAGAGTTTTCTACTCGAATTGATTCAACAACATTGCCGGTCTGAGAAAAATCAGCAATGAAACGATATGTAAGCTGACTGCTTATAATATCGTTATAAACTATTTCCGGATCAATACCTGTAAACTCTAGGCTGCCTGCTATTTCTCTCGATCCAATGATGTATTCATTCATAGTCTTTATAGATATTTGCTAACTTTGAAGTTGTTACTTGAATATCCCACTCTTTCAAATCTTTTTGTGCACATTTTACAAGTCTAAGTCTCTTCGTCTCATTTATTAATAAATCTTCAATCATCTCACTCAAACTAGGTACATCTTTGGGTGCTGCAAGTAAGGAATTTTCGTTATGTTTTGCAAACTCTGGCATTCCACATGCATTTGCCGTTACAATAGCACAGCCGCAAGATGCCGCTTCAAGCATGGTTGTTAGTACACCCTCTCTTTCATAAGAAGGACATAAGAATATTTTAGAATTGTTGTAAAGTTCAGTTAATTCTTTATGATTAAGATCTTGGTTAAACTCAACTTTGTTTGATAAACCTAATTTGATTACCATTTTATGCACTTTTTTCAGTTCAGGACCCTTACCAATCATTATTAATTTATTAAAGTCAATATCTTTATCTTTGAGTATTTTAAGCGCTTTAACGATTTGATAAATACCTTTGTTAGGAATCATCCTACCAATATACAAAAGGTCAATATCTCTATTTTGTTTATTATCCTTGAACATTTTTAAATCAATACCGTTGTAGCAGACTTGTACATTTTTCTGCTCTAGTTCAGGATAAAGAGAGGCCCATCCCTGTTTGACAGACTGTGAAACCGCCACAAAATGATCAGGGCGCATTAATGATATTGTGTCCATAGGTATTGACTCTGGAGGAACACCATGGAGATGTAATGCGTTTTGATAATACCTTGGCACATACAAGCTGTCTGTCACCATATGTGTTACTACTAAATCAAAATCTGGCCTTTCTGAATAAAACGGCTCAGTATCTTGGCCGAATAGAATTGCTTCTTTATCCCAGCGTGACCAGTCCTTTCCTGGTTCTTCTGTATAGATCGATTGGTCGTTTAGTTTTTTTTCAGTAAACCCAATATTGGGATTGTATTTCTTGAAATCTACATAAATATTTGAATATTTATGTGGTTTTGAAGTGAGAATATGGATTTCATGACCAAGCTTACTTAACATCTCAGCTTGTTTCATGGGGACTGTTTCTCCGCCACCTATATAGTAACTAAGCCTAGGCTGATGGACTAAGATTCTCATAAGTTTATTCCTTTGCCTTTCCTACCCAATAAAAAGTGAGAGTGGGCAAGGTTCAAATAGTAGAATTGCAACATTTTATTTCCATTGCCAGACGAAAACACATTTATTAATTTTTGGAAATACGATTTAGGAAGTGAATACATTAATGCGAATATATTGTGATGTTTGCTGACATAGTTCAAAAAGTCTCTTGAATCATAGTAAAGGACTTTAACTGAGCCCTTTCCTGTAGTTGCAGACACCTTATGGTAAGCTTTCGCCATTGGTACGATTATTTGATCATAACCAGCATCAAATATTCTCTTTTGCCAGTCAGTGTCACCATAATACAAGAAGAACTGCTCGTCCATGATGCCAACTTTCTCAATAACTGTTGAACTAGCCATAATC
>JAEYWK010000182.1 GCA_023431345.1 Pseudomonadota bacterium | reverse complement strand
GCCACAAACCCCGGCCTACCAGCCCCGATACCGCCGACGGCAACTTACGGACCGTCGGGCACGGGCACGGGCACGGGCACGTTTACGCCGAGACCAGCAATTAGGGACACTCCCTAGTCCGGACTGCTCCGGGCTCGGCGCGGCGAGCGCTTCCAGCGCCGGAAGGTCGCGCTCTCAGAGCTTGCGGTGACGCAGGCTCGGCAGCGAGCGACGTACGGCGTCGAGCCGCCCGCGCTCGATGATGGCGGTCGTGACGCCCACGCCGTCGGCCGCTTCGGCGATGACCGTGCCCCATGGATCCGCGATCAGCGCGTGACCGTAGGTTTGCTTGCCGCCGGGGTGCGTGCCCTGCTGCGCTGCGGCCAGCACGAACGCTTGCGATTCGATCGCGCGCGCTCGCAGCAAGGCGTGCCAGTGGTCTTTCCCGGTGTGAAGCGTGAAGGCGGCGGGCACGAGCAGGGCCTCCGCGCCGCGATCGACGAGGGCGCGATAGAGCTCGGGGAAGCGCAGGTCGTAACAAATCGATAGCCCCAGCTTGAAGCCGGCGATGTCGACGACGACGACCGCGCCGCCCGCGGTGGTGGCGGCAGACTCGAGGTAGCTTCCGCCCGCCCCCAGCTCCACGTCGAACAAGTGAATCTTGCGGTAGGTGGCCAAGTGCGAGCCATCGGGCCCGACGACGAGCAACGTGTTGTGAGGCCGCTCGGGGTCGCCGCTGCGCTCCGGAAAGCCTCCCCCCACCAAGTAGACCGAGCTTTCACGCGCCATGTCGGCCAGCGCGCGCGAAATCGGACCGTCGGAAAGGGCTTCGGCGAGCGGGCGCTTCTCGGCTTCGCTGCCAAAGAAGGCGAAGTTCTCGGGCAAGACCACGAGCTCGGCGCCGCGCGCCTTGGCGCGACGAACCTGTCCCCGAGCCTGCTCGAGGTTTTGTGCGACGTCCGCCTGGCTGTTCAACTGGACGACGGCCACGTTCAGCTCGGCTTTGGTCATCGCCAAGTCATAGCCTATGCTGCCTCCCGTGGAAGCCCCGACCGGCGCCATGCAAGAATTTCGCGGCAGCCCCAGCGGGCCCGCCCGTAAGCGCCTGGCGGGCCTGGTGCTGCTCTATGCCGATACCTTCCGTGAGCTCCCGGCGGCGTTCTTGCTGCCGGGCGAGCGTCACGTCATCGGGCGTGACGCCGGCAGCGTGGATCTCGTGCTCAAGGCTCCGGCGGTGTCCCGCGTCCACGCCGAGGTGATCCGCGACGGTCGAAATCTCGTCGTCCGCGACCTCGAGAGCCGGAACGGCGTGCTCGTCAACGGTCGCAAGGTCGCGAGCGCTCGGCTCGAGCCGCTGGACGAAGTGCGCATCGGCGACGCCATCTTCAAGTTCGTCGACGCGGGGGCCGACGACTACGCCCGCTACCGTATCGACGGCGCCCTGCCGCACGGAGCCACTCGCCGAGCCCAGAAGCCGTCGGCGCTCGCAGGCGGCTTCCAAATCGACTCGATCGTCGCGGAGATCGAGCGCGTCGCCGCCACTCCGCTGAGCGTGATCGTGCGCGGCCCGAGCGGCACCGGCAAGGAGGTGATCGCGAGCGAGCTCCATCGGCTGAGCGGCCGCCGGGGGAAGCTGGCGGCGATCAACTGTACGGCGCTGCCGCAGAACCTGATCGAGAGCGAGCTGTTCGGCTACAAGCGCGGCGCCTTCTCCGGCGCCGATCGCGACAAGCCAGGCCTGATTCGTCACGCGGACGGAGGCACGCTCTTGCTCGACGAGATCGGCGACATGCCCCTCGAGGCTCAGGCCAAGCTGCTTCGCGTGCTCCAAGCGCGCGAGGTGCTGCCGCTGGGCGCGACGTCGCCGGAGCCCGTCGACGTGCGAGTGGTCGCCGCCACGCACCGTGACCTCGAGCGCCTGCAGCGCGAGGGCAAATTCCGGGAAGATCTGTTCGCGCGTTTGAACGAATACGCGGTGGAGCTGCCGGCGCTCAACGAGCGCAAGGAGGACCTGTTCTTGCTCACGCAGACCTTCCTCGCGCGTCATGGAGGAGCCGGCAAGGTGCCGTCGTTCCCGTTCATGACCGGCCTCTTGAACTACGATTTTCCGTACAACGTGCGGGAGCTCGAAGCATGCATCAAGCGCGCCCTCGCGCTGACGGACGCCACGTTGCTCGAGCCCGAGGTGCTGCCCGAGGTCGTGCAAGAGGCGATGGCGGACTACGGCAGCGAGCACAGCCGTCGCAGTCAGCCGCCGGAGGACGAAGAGGCGCAAGGCGCTCCCGACGAGACGGCGCTGCGCGAGCTCTTGACCAAGCACGCAGGGAACGTCGCCGCTGTCGGGCGCGAGCTGGCGAAGGCCCGGATGCAGGTGCACCGCTGGATGAAGCGGTATGGGATCGACATCGCCGATTATAGGCCCTCCGAGTAGCAGTCAGGCGTCGGCTCGATGGCTCCGGGTTGGCAGGCGCGCGAGTTACCGCGCGGGGCCCCAGGGATCCGGGATCAGGCCGCATTTCCCGCTGACCGCGCTCTGCCTCTGACCGGTCTCCGCGCTGCCCGCTAAATGCCCGGACGGTGGGCCGCGGGGCGCGAGCGGGTTGACTCGGCACCGTATTCAACGCTAGCGAAACGCGGTCGCTTGCGGATGGCGAGCGGCGGAGATCGAGATTGGCCCAGAAAAGCAGCAAAAAAGGCGCCGGTAAGGAGACCCCGCGGCGGGGTGGCAAGCGGGGCGGCGGAGCCGAAGGCGGCGGAGGCGACATCGGGCAGGAGGAGCCGGCGGCGCTACACGAGGTCGCGCAGACCCGGTACCTGAACTACGCGCTGTCCGTCATCACGAGCCGCGCCCTCCCCGACGTGCGCGACGGCCTGAAGCCGGTGCAGCGCCGCATCCTCTACACCATGTGGCAACAGGGGCTGGACTTCGAGAGCAAGCACCGCAAGTGCGCGAAAGTCGTGGGCGACGTGATGGGTAACTACCACCCGCACGGCGACGCTTCCATCTACGACGCGCTCGTGCGCATGGCGCAGCCGTTCAGCCTGCGCTCGCTGCTGGTCGACGGCTCCGGCAACTTCGGCTCCGTCGACGGCGATCCCGCGGCCGCCATGCGCTACACCGAGTGTCGCCTCGCCCCGATCGCGACGCAGTTACTGCAAGAGATCGACCGCGACACCGTCCATTTCCGTCCGAACTACGACGGCACCAAGTTCGAGCCGGTCGTGCTGCCGGCCGCGATCCCGAACCTGCTCATCAACGGGGCGACGGGCATCGCCGTCGGCATGGCGACCAACATCCCGCCGCACAACCCCGAAGAGGTGCTGAGCGCCGCCGTCCGTTTGCTCGACGCCCTGGTCGAAGGCAAGCAGCTGTCGGCGCGCGAGCTCGCCCGCACCATCAAAGGCCCCGACTTCCCGACCGGCGGTCAGCTCGTGTCGTCGAGCGAAGAGATCAAGCAGGTGTACGAGACCGGTCAAGGCTCGCTCAAGCTGCGCGGCACCTACAAGCTCGCGGGCACCACGAAAAATGGGCAACTCGTTCACATTACGAGCATCCCGTACACCGTGAACAAGTCGGACTTGGTGGAGCGCATCGCCGACGTGGCGCTGTCGCGCAAGATGCCGCTGCTGCTCGACGTCAAGGACGTCTCGGCGGAAGACATCTGCATCGAGCTGGAGCTGAAGAAGGAAGCCGAGCCGCAGAAGGTGCTCGCGTACCTGTTCAAGCACACGCCCCTGCAGATCAATTTCGCGGTCAACATGACCTGCCTCGTGCCGACCGAGAACCCGGAGGTCGGTCGCCCCGAGCGCATCGATCTGTCGCAGATGCTCTGGCACTTCCTCCATTTCCGGCTCGAGGTCGTGACGCGACGCCTCGGCCACGAGCTGAAGGCGCTCGCCAAGCGCATCCACATCCTCGAAGGCTTCGAGAAGGTCTTCGACGCCCTCGACCAGATCATCAAGATCATCCGCGCGTCCGAGGGCAAAGCCGACGCGGCGCAGAAGATCATGGCCAAGTTCAAGCTCGACGCCGAGCAGACCGACGCCATCCTCGAGCTCAAGCTGTATCGCCTGGCGCGCCTGGAGATCTTGGTCATCCAGAAAGAGCTGAAAGACAAGCGGAAGCGCAGCAAAGAGATCCGCGGCCTGCTCGACGAAGCCGAGTCGAAGGGGCGCTGGGGAATCGTGCGCCAAGAGCTGAGCGAGCTCAGCGCCCACTTCGGCAAAGAGGCCAAGCGCCGCACCCAGATCCAAGAGATCGGGACCGAAGCCGAGTTCAGCGCGGAGGAGCTGATCGTCGCCGAAGACGCTTACGTCGTCGTCACCGCCGACGGCTGGATCAAGCGCCAGAAGGAGATCAAGGACATCGGCAGCACGCGCCTGCGCGAAGGTGACGCAGTTTTGGCCTGCGATATCGGCTCGACGCGCGCGACGATCGTGTTTTTGTCGAACTTCGGCACCGCGTACAGCTGCCGCATCATCGACGTGCCCGCCACCAGCGGCTACGGCGAGCCGATCCAGAAGCTGTTCAAGCTCAAGGACGGCGAGAAGATCATCGCCGCCTTCTCGCTCGATCCCCGCGTGATCGGCGACGTCTCGGAGCGCGAAGGCAAGCGCCCGCTCACCTACGCCGTCGCCGCCACCAGCGACGGCTACGCGCTGTCGTTCGGGCTCGCCCCGTTCCTCGAGCCGAGCACCCGCGCCGGCCGCCGCTACGCCCGGCCCGCGGAGGGCGTGGAGGTCGTCGGCGCCGGCAAGGCCATGGGCAAAGAGATCGCGATCTGCGCTACCAAGCAGCGCCGCGCGCTCTTGTCGCCGGTCGAAGACGTCAACTACCTGTCCGGCCCGGGCAAGGGCGTGGTGCTGATCAAGCTCGACGCCGACGACGCCGTCGTCGGCTTCATGGTCGCCAAGAACAAGAACGAGGGGCTGGTGCTCGAGAGCTCCGGCGGCGGCGAGCGCAGCGTGAGCGCGGCCGAATACAAGCCGACGGGGCGCGGCGGCAAGGGCCACGAGGTCATGAAGCGCGGCAGCCTCGTGCGGGCCGTGCCCACTCCCCCCGTCGCTCCCCCACCCCTCGAGCCCTAAGCGAGAACCAGCATGGCAACGAAATACACGGGTGAAGACATCCAGGTGCTCGAGGGGCTCGACCCCGTTCGCAAGCGCCCCGGTATGTACATCGGCGGAGTCGGCAGCGCCGGCCTGCACCACCTCGTCTGGGAGATCGTCGACAACTCGGTCGACGAGGCCATGAACGGCCACGCCACCGAGATCTCGGTCACGCTGCACAAAGACGGACAGAGCGTGACCGTCGCCGACAACGGGCGCGGCGTGCCCGTCGACGTGCACCCCAAGCTGAAGAAGCCGGCGGTCGAGATCGTGTACACGGTGCTGCACGCGGGCGGCAAATTCGAGCAAGGCAACTACAAGACCTCGGGCGGTCTGCACGGCGTCGGTGCCTCCGTCGTGAACGCGCTGTCGTCGCGTCTGCAGGTGAACGTCAAGCGAGACGGCGCCGAGTGGCAGATGGAGTTCAAGGTCGGCAAGCCCACCGGCAAGCTGCAGAAGGTCGGCCCGGCGCGCGGCACCGGCACCACCGTCTTCTTCAAGCCGGATCCGACGATCTTCCCCAAGATCGAGTTTTCGGCCGACACCATCCGCGAGCGCCTCGAGATAGCGAGCTTCCTCCACCGCGGCTTGAAGGTGCGCTTCAACGACGAGCACGGCGGCCAGAAATACGAGTTTTCTCACGCCGAGGGCATCGTCGACTACGTGCGCACGCTCACGCAGAAGGCGCAGAAGAAGGCGGTGCACGAGCCGCCGTTCGTGCTCACCAAAGACAGCGACGACGTGCGGATTGAGGCCGCGTTCCTCTGGACCGAGTCCACTGACGAGTCGCTCAAGAGCTTCGTCAACGGCATCCCCACCGGCTCGGGCGGCACCCACGAGAACGGTCTCCGCGCCGGCGTCGCCAAGGCCGTACGCAACTACATCGACACGCACAACTTGATGCCGCGCGGCGTGAACATCGCGGCCGAAGACATCCGCGAGGGCATGCTGGGCGTGCTCAGCGTCTTCATCGCGGAGCCGCAGTTCCAAGGTCAGACCAAAGATCGACTGAACAACCCGGAGGTCCAGTCCCAGATCGACGGGGCGGTGCGGCCGGTGCTCGAGCAGTGGCTGAACTCGAACCGCAGCGTGGCCGAGCAGATCGTGGCCCGCATCATCTTGGCCGCGCGCGCCCGCGAGGCGTCACGCGCCGCCTCGGCCTCGATTAGCCGCAAGACGGCGACGAGCGGGCGCCTGACCCTGCCCGGCAAGCTGAGTGACTGCCTGTCGAACAACCGCGAGAGCACCGAGCTCTTCATCGTCGAAGGCGACTCCGCCGGTGGCTCTGCCAAGCAGGGCCGCGATCGCAACACCCAGGCAATCCTGCCGCTACGCGGCAAGGTGCTGAACACGGAGGGCCTCGCCCTCTCGAAGGTGCTCGAAAACAAGGAACTGTCCGATCTAGTGACCGCCCTCGGCTGCGGCATCGGCGCAAACTTCGAGCTCGGCCGCTTGCGCTACCAGCGCGTCGTGCTGCTCGCCGACGCCGACTCCGACGGTCACCACATCACGACGCTCCTCCTCACCTTCCTCTACCGCCACTTGCCGGAGCTGCTGAAGCAGGGGCGTGTGTACGTCGCGGTGCCCCCGCTCTACCGCATCGACATCGGCAAAGAGACCTACTGGGCCGCAGACGACGCCGATCGCGATCGCATCTTGAAAGAGAAGCTGAAGGGCAACAGCAAGCCAGAGATCACTCGCTTCAAAGGCCTCGGCGAGATGATGGCGAAGGTGCTTTGGGACACGACCCTGAACCCGAAAACCCGGCGCATGCTCAAGGTCGGTATCGCCGACGCGCTCGAGACCGATCGCATCGTGGGCGAGCTGATGGGCAAAGACGCCTCCGCTCGCTTTCACTTCATCATGGACCGCGCCGACGAAGCGGCCGACCTCGACGTGTGATCCGAGCGCGCTCGGCCAACGGGCCCGAACCGCTGCGTCGTCGAGCCGCCGAGCGACAGAAGAATCTTCGACGACCTAGTGAGCAACCCTCGAAATTCCCACGATTTTTGCCGATCTGGGGCCTTTGGCCGCGCCCGCTTGAGGGCCGCGCTGGTCTGGGCTAACGCGGCAGCCGCGAGCTCGTTCCTCACGGCCCGAGGCCCGTCACTTTCTGAGCTTTTCCCCCCGAGAAACCTCGACTCCGTGCTCAAGCTTTTCGTAACCCTCGCCGCTTTGCTCGCCTGGCTCGTGCCCTCGCTGGCCCTCGCCCAAACCGCCGCGGACGATCCTCGCGCTGCCCTCCCCGTCTTGCCGCAGAGCGAAGCCGAGCTGGCGCGCGGCCTGCCGATCTTGCGCATCGTGGTCGCGGGTAACCGCCGCATCACGCCGGAAGACATCGTCACCTACCTGCGCGAGCGGGCCGGGCAGGAGTTTTCGCCCGAGGTGCTGACCCAAGACGTGCGCGAGCTCTACGGCTCCGGCTTCTTCGACGACATCGAGGTCGATCTCGAGCGGCTCGAGGAGGGCGTCGTGCTGCGCTTCGTCGTACGCGAGCGGCCGAGCGTGAGCGCGGTCACGTTCGAGGGCAACAGCGAGCTCGAAAAGGACGACCTGACGGAGGGCATCGAGCTCAAGCCCAACACCATCCTCAGCCCGCCGGTGGTGCGCCGCAGCATCCAGAAGATTCGCGACCTATACGCCGAGAAGGGCTACTTCCTGGCTGAGGTCGAGAGCGAGACCATCCCTCAAAAGAACAACGAGGTAGAGGTCAAGTTCAAGATCCGCGAGCAGGGCCAGGTCAGCGTCAAGCGCGTCACCTTCATCGGCAACGAGAGCATCTCCACCGAAGAGCTGCGCTCGCTGATGTTCATCGGCAATCCCGGCATCTTCGCGTTCGGCTCCGGCGGCCCATTCCGGCAAGACGCCTTCGAGCGCGACGTCGCCGTGATCAGCGCCACCTACTACGACCGCGGCTTCTTGGCCGTCGCCATCAACACGCCGCGCGTGATGCTGACGCCCGATCGCACCGGCATCGAGATCGCGATCACGATCGACGAGGGGCCCCGCTACAAGATTCGTCAGCTGCGCGTGTACGAGCGAGGCGAAGGCGGCAAGGAGATCGAGCCGATCGGTGGCCGCCGTAACCTGCGCATGATGGTGCGCGCGAAATCCGGCGATTTCTTCAACCGCGCGGCCCTGCTCGAGGATCTGCAGGCGATCCGCACGCTGTACCGCGACCACGGCTACGCCAACGTCGACGCCAACCCGCAGACTCAGCTCGATCCGAACACGAACGAGGTGGACGTGATCGTCCCCATCGATCGCGGCCCGCTCGTGCGCTTCGAGCGCATCGAAATGCGCGGCAACGGCAAGACCCGTGACAAGGTCATCCGCCGCGAGCTCGAGGTGGCCGAAGGCGAGCTCTTCCACGAGACCAACCTCGAGCGCAGCAAGCGTCGCGTGAACGCGCTCGGCTACTTCGAGCGCGTGGACGTGTCGATGGAGCAAGGCTCCGCGCCCGACAAGATGAACGTGTACATCGAGGTCGCAGAGCGACCGACGGGTACCTTTCAGGTCGGCGCCGGCTTCTCGAGCGTCGAGAATTTCATCGCCACGGCGCAGATTCAGCAGGCCAACCTGTTCGGCAACGGCCAAAGCCTGTCGCTGCAGGGCCAGTTCTCCAGCCTGCGCCGGCTGGTGAACATCCACTTCTTCGAGCCCTATTTCCTCGATAGCCAGTTCAACGCCAGCATCGATCTGTACAACCAGCAGCGCTACTACCGAGATTTCGCCCAGGCCAGCATCGGCGGCGGCTTGACCTTCGGCTACCCGCTGATCTCGCCCGAGCTCAACGCCTCCATCGCCTACACGGGCGAGATGGACGAGGTGTCCACCGATTCGCAGCCTCCCCTGCTCGGTACGTCGTCGAGCGTCAGCGTGTTCCAGCGCCTGCCGCTGGCCAACCTGTTCAACGACGGCTTCACGTCCAGCATCCGCCCGGGCCTCACCTACGACACGCGCGACAACCGCCTGTTCCCGACGTCCGGCATCTACCTTGCGGCCTCGACCGAGTTCGCGGGGAAGTACCTGGGCTCGGAGAACGAGTTCATCCGCCACAAGCTGACGGGCCGCTTCTACTACCCGCTCTTCTGGGGCTTCGTGGCCAAGCTGAACACCGAGTTCGGCCACGTCACGAGCCCGTCACGCGAGGGCGTGCCGATCTTCGCGCGCTTCTTTCTGGGCGGCATCTACGACCTGCGCGGCTTCGAGTTCCGCTCCGTGGGCCCGCGCCTGCCGCTCACCAGCTCGACCGACCCGAACAGCCCGCCGATCCCGAACGGGGCCAATATCGGCGGCAATTTGCAGTACTTTCAGAACCTCGAAATCGAGTTCCCGATCGTCGAGTCCGTCGGTCTGAAGGGCGTCATCTTCACCGACGCCGGTAACGCCTGGAACTTGGAACAGAATTACTGCAAGGCCGCCAACGGCATCGAGTTCGCCGAGACGAGCCCCTGCTTCGACGGCCTGAAAGACCTGCTGCACATGCGCACGTCTTACGGCTTCGGCTTCCGTTGGTTCTCGCCCCTGGGCCCGCTACGCTTCGAGTGGGGCTACCCCTTCAAGACCTTGCCCTACGAAGATTCGTACCAATTCGAATTCACCATCGGCAACTTCTTCTGATGCCTGAACGCGATGCGCACGACGACAGCCCGCCGGCAGCTGACCGCGCTGCCCCGCACACGCCACGCGTGAGCGGCGCGCCGGCCGACGAGCGCTCGCCCCTCCCGCACAGCGGGACGCAGCAGACGGCGGGGATCGATGAAGCGCCGGTAGTCTCGGAGCCCGGAGACACCCTGCTCTCCGCTGGCAAGCCCGCCGATCGCCTCGAGCTCTTGCTCGAGGATCGCCTCTCCGGCGTCGACGACCGGCTGCGCGAGCTCGACGCGCGCTTGGCAGCGCTGGAGCAACGCAAGCCCGCTCGTGCTCCGGAGCCGCGCCAGAAGCCCTGGCTGTGGCTCGTGTTTTTGGTTGCACTGGTAGTGATCTTTCAACTGCTGCGCAGAGTGAGCTAGCCGCACAGGACCGACGTGATGCAAGACGATCCGAGAGAGCCCCAACATCCGGCGGAGCAGCCGATCAGCATTCAAGACGAGATGCGCACGTCGTATCTCGACTACGCGATGAGCGTCATCATCGGGCGCGCCATCCCGGACGTGCGCGATGGTTTGAAGCCGGTGCACCGGCGCATTCTGTACGCGATGCGCGACCTGAACTTGTCGCCGGGCGGCTCGTACAGCAAATGCGCCAAGGTCGTGGGCCAGGTGCTGGGCAACTACCACCCGCACGGCGACGCCAGCGTCTACGACGCGCTCGTGCGCATGGCGCAGGACTTTTCCATGCGGCACATGCTGGTCGACGGCCAGGGCAATTTCGGCTCCGTCGACGGCGACCCGGCCGCTGCCTACCGCTACACCGAGTGTCGCCTGGCGCGCATCTCGAGCGAGCTCTTGGTCGACATCGAGAAGGACACCGTCGACTTCTCCCCGAACTTCGACGAGTCGTCGCAGGAGCCGGACGTGCTGCCGGCTCGGTTCCCCAACCTGCTCGTGAACGGCTCGGGCGGCATCGCGGTCGGCATGGCGACCAACATCCCGCCGCACAACCTGGTGGAGGTCATCGACGCCACCGTGCACCTCATCAATCAGCCGGACTGCACGGTCCCGGATCTGATGAAGTTCGTGGTCGGCCCCGATTTCCCGACCGCGGCCATGATCTACGGCCGCGCCGGCATCGCGCAAGCTTACCTCACCGGCCGCGGCAGCATCATCATGCGCGCCCGCCACGAGCTCGAGAAGGTGCCCGGCAGCGCCGATCGCGAGCAAATCGTGTTCACGGAGCTGCCCTTTCAGGTGAACAAGGCCCGCCTGCACGCCAAGATCGGCGAGCTGATGCGCGACAAGCGCATCGAAGGCATCCGCGAGGCCCGCGACGAGAGCGACCGCGACGGCATGCGCCTCGTGCTCGAGCTCAAGAAGGACGTGTTCCCGACGGTGGTGCTGAACCAGCTCTACCGCATGACGGATCTGCAGGCCTCCTTCGGCATCATCAACTTGTCGATCGTCGACGGCCGCCCCGCCGTGCTCGATCTGAAGGAGACGCTACGCCTGTTCGTGGAGCACCGCCGCGAGGTGGTGAGCCGTCGTACGCGCTTCGAGCTCGCCAAGGCGGAAGGTCAGCGCGACATCGTCGAGGGCCTGGGCATGGCCATCACCGAGGTCGACTTGGTGATCAAAACCATCCGCGAGTCGCGCGATCCCGAGGTCGCGCTCAAGGCCCTCATGGCCTTGCCGCTGCGCGGCCTGGAGGAATTCGTGAAGCGCGCGGGCCGCCCCGAGGCCGAGATCGAGGCCGCCAAGGCGCGCGGTGAGTATCGTTTGTCGGAGCGGCAAGCCAAGGCGATCCTCGACATGCGCCTGGCGCGCTTGACCGGGCTCGAGCAAGAGAAGCTCGCCGCCGAGTACGGCGAGCTGTCCGAAGAAATCGGGCGGCTGCGCACGATCCTCGCCGACGAGAGCGTGCTGATGAAGCTCATCATCACCGAGCTCGAAGAGGTCAAGGAGAAGCACGGCCAGAAGCGTCGCACCGAGATCGTCGACAACGAGGCCGAGATCCAGGTCGAGGACCTGATTCAAGAAGAAGAGATGGTCGTGACCATCTCCCACGCGGGCTACATCAAGCGCACCCCCGTCTCCACGTATCGCGCCCAGAAGCGCGGCGGCAAGGGCACCCAGGGCATGGAGCAGCGCGACGACGAAGACTTCGTCACGCAGCTGTTCATCGGCAGCACCCACAGCTTCGTCTTCTTCTTCTCGACCAGCGGCAAGGTGTTCGTGAAGAAGGTGTACGAGATCCCGCAGGCGGCTCGTAACGCCAAGGGCCGAGCCATCGTCAACTTCCTCGAGCTCGGCCCCGACGAGAAGGTCGCCACGATCGCGCAAGTGACCGCGATCGAGGCTGGCTGGTACGTGACGACGATCACGCGCGGCGGACAGATCAAGAAGACCGAGCTGAACGAGTACGAGAACTACCGCGACAAGGGCATCATCGGCGTGAAGATCGTCGAGGGTGACTCGCTGCTGAGCGCGATCGTGACCGACGGCAAGGCCGAGTTCTTGATCGCGACCAAGACGGGACAGAGCATCCGCTTCGACGAGACGCAGGTACGACCGATGGGCCGCGGCGCCGCGGGCGTCAAGGCCATCGACCTGGCCGAAGGTGACGAGGTGGTGGGCCTCGTGCGCACGGAGCCGGACCGCCAGTTCGTGCTCGCGGTGTGCGAGCGCGGCTTCGGCAAGCGGACGGTCCTCGACGAGTTCCGCCAACAGAACCGCGGCGGCAAGGGCATCATCCTGATCGAGTGCAGCGACCGCAACGGCCCCGTCGTCGGCATCGCGATGGTGAAGCCGGAGGACGAGGTGATGCTGATCACCGATCGCGGTCAGACCATCCGCACCCCCGTCGAGGGCATCCGCGAAACCGGCCGCAACACGCAGGGCGTGAAGCTGATGAGCATCGCGGAAGACGAGCGCGTGGTCGCGATCGAGCCGATCGGCGAGGGCGCCGCCGAAGAGGACGGGGGCACGCCCAGCGAGCCGCCTCCCGCTGGCGCCGAAGCCGACGAGGCGAGCCCGGAGTCGACCGCAGAAGCGCCGGCGTCCGAGGGCAGCGATGGCGGCGAAGAAGGCTGAGTCGAAGGTCGTGAGGCGCTCGGCGAAAGCACCGAGCGAAGAGCCGCCGCGACCCGCAGCGGCCGAAAGGAAGCGCAACGCCGGCGGGCGCAACGCCGGCGGGCGCAACGCCGGCGGGCGCGCGAACGCGCTCGCCATCTACCGCGTCATTCGCGAGCGACACGCCGACGCGCATTGTGAGCTCGATCACCGGAGCCCCTTCGAGCTGATCGTCGCGACCGTGCTCTCCGCGCAGAGCACCGACGTGATGGTCAACAAGATCACGCCCGAGCTGTTTCAGCGCTGGCCCGGGCCGCACGAGCTGGCGGCGGCGCCTGCTCCGGAGGTCGAGCGGGTGCTGTCGAAGATCGGCATGTTTCGGCAGAAGACCAAGAACATCATCGGGCTGTCGAAGCTGCTCGTGGAGCGACACGGGGGCGAGGTGCCGCGCACGCTCGACGAGCTCGTGAAGCTGCCCGGCGTCGGCCGAAAGACGGCCAACGTGGTGCTCGGCGTGGCGTTCGGCGCGCCCGAAGGCGTCGTCGTCGACACGCACGTGCAGCGCATCAGCCAGCGCCTCGGCTTGACGCGAAACACGGAGCCCCTCGCCATCGAGCAAGACTTGATGAAGCTGTTCGACCGCGAGTTATGGGACCCGCTCTCGCACACCCTGATTTTCCACGGCCGCCGCATCTGCAGCGCCGTGAAGCCAGCGTGCGCCGCCTGCCCCGCGCAAGCGCTGTGCCCGAGCGCCTTCAACGCGGAAAAAGTCGGCCGAAAGCCGCCGCGGCTCAGGGCCTGAGCGCGCCCGCGTTGACAACGAAGTTCCGCTAGCTAGGCTGCCGCCCTCTCGATGCGCCGCGCTTTCCCCGCAATTTTGCTGACCCTGGGCGCCGCGCTCGTCACCTCGGCCGCCTCGGCTCACCGCTCGTTCCCGTTCACGGAGCAGTCGCAGTCGCTCGAGCCGGGCACGTCCGAGCTCGAGCCGTGGACGACGTTTCGCGCCGGCCGAGAGCGCTACTACAGCGCCGTCGACGGGGAGCTCTCGTTCGAGCACGGGCTCGCGCCGCGCCTCCAGCTCGGCCTGAGCTGGCTCTTCATGAGTGAGACGCGTGACGAGGTGGTCGACCCGCTCACGGGCGAGCTCGCGCGCGTCACCGAGTCCGACCCGCTCGGGGCCGCGCTCGACCTGCACTACCAGCTCAGCGACGCCGAAGCGGACCTGCTCGGCTCCGCGCTCGAGCTCGAAGTCGAGCTCGGGCCGAGCGCCAGCGCGCTCGGCTTGGGACTCATCTTCGACCGCAACGTCGATCGCTGGAAGCTCGCCGGTAACCTGAGCTTCGAGGCCGTGCTCACCTCCGTGCGTGGCGAGGACGGCTCCCAGCTCGACACCGCGCTCTCGCTCGAGCCAACGCTCGCGGCGGCCTTCGAGGTCGCTCATGGCTTCGGCCTCGGCCTGGAGCTGCGAGCGCCGATCGGGCTGCGCGGCGAGGGCAAGAGCAGCACCCTGTTCGGCGGCCCCGTCGTCAACTACGACGGCTCGCGCTTCTGGGCGACGTTGGGCGTCCAGCCGCAGCTCGTCACCTTCTCGGGCGAGAGCCCCGGCCGTCGCCTCGATCTCCACGACAACGAGCACCTGCAAGTGCGGCTGCGCGCGGGCTTCGCGCTCTGAGCCGCGCCGCGGCCCGAGCTCGGCGGGCTGATAGTGGCTACGCGGGGCTGAAGCGCGCGAGCACTTCCGGCGGCGCTTGCACCAGCTCGATCAGCACGCCCTGCCCCGAGAGCGGCGCGTCGGCGCTGGCTTTGGGGTGGATGAAGCAGACGTCGTGACCGGCCGCGCCCTTGCGGATGCCTCCCGGCGCGAAGCGCACCCCCTGCGCGGAGAGGTGCGCGTGCGCGGCGCGCAGGTCGTCGACCCATAGCCCGAGGTGGTTGAGCGCCGGCTCGTGCACGCGCGGCGCGCGCGCCGGGTCGAGCGGCTGCATCAGGTCGATCTCGACGGCCGCGTCGCTCGGCCCGACGCGCAAGATGTCTTCGACCACGTTCTCGGCCGCGCTCTGGTACGTGCCCACCTGCGTGACGCCGAGCAGATCGCACCACAGCTGGCGGAGCGGCGCGCGATCGAGCCCGCCGATCGCCACTTGCTGCAGTCCCAGCACTCGAAAGGGACGCGACGCCAGAGTCATCAGGGCAAGCGCACCTGAACACCGCCCGCGATCTCTAGCTCGGTGTGAATGTAGCGCAGCACGCCCGTGGTGAGGCCCGCGTTCAGGTAGACGCCGAACGCGCGCGCGAAATCGTATTGCGGCCCTACCGCGAGATGAAACAAGAAGTCGGTCTTGTACTCGGGCTGGCCTTGCGTGGTCGCGAAGTTCCACGCCCTGTTGCCGGCGCCGCCCTCGACCTCGACCGCCACCGCGGGCTCGACGAAGATTTTGAGCTTCGAGTCGCTCATCGTGTAGATGCGCGCTCCTGCTCCGAATGCCACCAGCGCGTTGGTGTTCGTCTCGGCTTCACCAGCGAGACCGAAGCGCCCCCACAGGTAGGGCTCGGCGAAGTCGAGCGGAGCGAAGCTGAGGGCCACGTCCACCGCCAGCGGCGCGCCGTGACCGCAAAACTTCTGCTGATCCTTGTCGCTCTTGGCGCGATCCGGCGAGCGACAGAACGGCGACTTGTCGTAGCGGAAGATCATGCGGTAGCCGCCGGCCAGGCCTGCGCGCAGACCCAGCTGCATCGCGTGCCCGAAGTCCTCCTCGGCAACCGGGGAGCCGTCTCGGTCGTGCTCCGCCGCGGCTTCACGGGGCGCCGGCGTCTCCTCCGCCAGAGCCCAGGCGCTCGCGCTCACCGCACACGTCAATGCTGCCGCAAAAAGTCCCGTCTTCACGGCCGGGACGATAGACCGAAAGCTCAGCGCTTCGCCAGCGGAGCCGCGCTGCGAGCCGTGCCGCTGCGCGTCCAATCGCGCTCGACCCCGACGGCGAGCAAGCTCAAATCGACGGCTTGCGTCCCGGCTTGCGCGGAAATCACGGCCTTGCCATTCCAGCTCTCCGGCTCCGGCAACAGCAGCGATGGCTGAGATTTCAGCTTCTTCAGCGTCTCAGCCTCGGCCCGCAGCGCCAAGATGCCGAGCCCTGCGAGCAACGGCACGAGCGCGGTGGGGATGAACGAGGCGATGACGACGCGCACGTTCTCGGAGAGCTCGGACGCGCGGCGGGCGACCCAGCGCACGTCGTCGAGCGATTCGAGCACGAGGGCGCTCGGCTGGCTGGGCGCGGCGCGCACCCCGGAGACGGCCAGCGTCGTTGGGCCCGAGAAGCCGTGCGGCTTGGGCGCCTCGGAGGGCGGCAGCTTGGTGCTCTCGCTCTCCTTGGCTTTGCCCTTCGCCTTGCGGACGATGAGCACGTCGTCCGTCGGCAGCGTGCGCGGCACCGTGACGCGCACCGGGCGCTTGAAGGAGCGCGGGTCACCCACTTGGCCCGTCGCGACCGCGAAGGCGATCGTCTCGGCGGAGGCGACGACGGCGCGTTCGAGGTGCGGCGAGGTCGGCTCGGCGTCGAAGGCGCGCATCGAGATCCCGCTGGGAGGAGGCGGATACAGCTCGCCCGTGAGCAAACGCGCGTCGGGCTCGACCAAGCGCGCGCCAGTGGCGATCAAATCGACGAGCGCTCCTGATTGAGCCAGCACCTCGAGCGCCTGGCGTGAGGGCGGAGCCACCAGCAAGTCTAGCTTCGGGGGCACGCGCTTGCTCTTGAGCAGCGCCGCCGCCGCCAGCAAATCGCGCAGCGACGCGCCCGAATCGCCGCCGAGGATGACCTGGCTGACGGGCTTGCCCGCGAGCTCACGCACGGGCTTCACTTGCCCGTCTTCATCGAGGATCAGCGGGTCGACCGCGGAGAGATCGACGGTGATGACGTCGTCACAGGGAGCGCCCGGATCGGGCAGCAAGCTGCGGTGAGCCTTCGAGCGGCGCTGATCACGCAAGTACACTTCCGTCTTTTCGTCGCTGACGAAGACGGAGGCGGTAGCGCCGAGCTGGGGCGCCAAAGCTGCCAAAATGGCGCGCTCGGACACCGAGAGCAGGCGCGCGCTGGGGCCCGCGAACTCGATCACCACCGGCGCGCCATGCTCGAGATCGATGCGACGGATGGCCTCTCCGAGCCCGCGCCGAATCAGCTCGAGGCCCACGTCACGCACGCACACGAAGGGGCGCACGCGACCCGACAGCAGCACCTGCACGCTGCGCGGCGGCCGCAACAACGCGGCGCCCGTCACGAGCGCCTCGGCCAGCTGCGCCGGCGCCGCCACGAGCGTGAGCATGCCGGCGCCGCCGAGCGCGGCGAGGCGCGGCTCATCCGTGAGCGCGAGCCGCGCGGGGCTGCCGAAGCGCTCGAGGTGCACCTGCGCAGGGAACCCGATGCCGGGCCGCGCCACGAGCATGCCGAGCGCCAGAGCGTCACGGTAGGCTCGCGCGCCGATGCCCGGCTTCGGATCGCCCACCTGCGTGACGCAGCGGCTGTCGTAGGCGATGCCGACCTCGGGCACGCATTTCTTGCCGCCCAAGAGCGCGACTTCGGCCATGACCCGGTCGGGATCACGAGCCAAGATCACTTGGTCGACCTTCACCTTCGGCAGGTCGGCGGTGAGCTGGGGATCATCCGCGCGACCAGCGAGGATTTTCTGGGTCATTGTGCGGGGCGGATCCCCCGCTCGCGCGCGCATCGGAGACTCGGCTACCTTCTCGCTCGCTAACTAGGCGGAGCGGACGGGCAAGGTAGCCGCTCGGTATCGGCAGGGTCAAGCGTTCGTACCGGCCCCCGCCTTTCCGGCATTGGCCCAGCCAGCCGCCGGGCGCAAGCGTCTGCTTGCGAAGGAGCTCCGGGGCTAGGCCCCACGAGCCGACAGAACGGCTTGAAACGCGGGCAACTAGCGGCCAATCGCCACCTTTGACCCTCCGGCCGATTCAAGTCGGCTGCCGCGAAAATTCACGCGAATTGGCAAAACCCGCTAGGCTAGAGGGCCATGTTCAAAGAGGCGCTGGAGCGCGCAGTCACCGGGACCGACGGCGGCATCGCTGGGCTACTGATGGATTTCGAGGGAATTCCCCTCGAGAGCTACGCCAAAGATGGCGCCGCGCTCGATATCGAAGTGGTGGGCGCGGAGGTCAGCGTGGTGGTGAAAGCGATCCAGCGCGCCACCGAGATGCTCGACGCAGGCGCGACCAACGAGGTCTCTTTTCGTAGCGAGAAGATGGTGACGCTGATCCGCGTCATCAACGAGAGCTACTTCGTGGCCATGACCATGTCGCCCGAGGGCAATCTGGGCAAGGGCCGCTACCTGCTGCGCGTGCTCGCGCCCTCGCTCGCCGAGGAGCTCGCCACGTGAGCCCGCGCGGCGCGTCGTCGCGTCGCAGCACGCCCGGCAAAGCACAGCCAAAGGTTCTGGTGCTCAGCGGTCCGAATCTCGACCGGCTCGGCACACGCGAACCGCACATTTACGGCTCGACGACGCTGCCACAGATCCACGAAGGGCTGGCTCGCGTCGCCGAGGAGCACGGCACCCGCGTCGACTGCAGGCAAAGCAACCACGAGGGCGATCTGATCGATTGGATTGGGCAAGCGGCGGGCGACGGGTTCGCCGGCATCTTGCTCAACGCAGGCGCGTACACGCACACGTCGTATGCCATTCACGACGCGATCAAGGGCTCGCCGCTGCCGACGATCGAAGTGCACCTCTCGAACCCCGAAGCGCGCGAGGCGTTCCGGCACGTCTCCGTGATCGCCGCGGCTTGCGTCGCCAAGGTCGCCGGCTTTGGTCCCGATTCGTACCGCACGGCGCTCGAGGCGCTGCTACGCAGGTTGAACCAGTAGCCTGCTGGCGTGTTTTCGAGGGCGCAAGCGACGGTGCCCGCGACGCGACGCGCCATGCGCAAAACCGTTCGCGCCGGTATTTTTGGCTGAATCGCGATCGCGTGGCGGCGCACGAAGACGCTTGGAACCGTTGGCACGAGCGGTTGCCTGAGCTAACGTCCGCCGCCTTCGCCGGCCAGAGAGCCCGCTTAGCGCAAACACACCATGCAAATCTCGCTAGAGCAATTGAAGAGCCTGCTCGAGACCCTCGAAAAAGGCGACGTCTCGGAGTTCGAGTACGAAGACGAGAAGCTGAAGCTGCGGCTCGCGCTCGGCAAGAAGGCGGTCTCCGTCGTTCACGCGGCGCCGTCGCCCGCTGCCCTGGCCGCGCCCAGCGCCGCGCCTGGCGCCGCAGGCGCGACGTCTGCCGCCAAGAGCGAAGACTTGGATCCGAACGTGGTGTTCATCACCTCTCCGTTCGTCGGCACCTTCTACCGCGCCCCCGGCCCGGACGCGGCCAACTTCTGTGAGGTGGGCAGCTCGGTCAAGCAGGGGCAGACCCTCTGCATCATCGAGGCCATGAAGCTGATGAACGAGATCGAGAGCGAAGCCTCGGGCACCATCGTCGACATCCTCGTCGAGAACGGCAAGAGCGTCGAGTTCGGTCAGAAGCTCTTCAAGCTGAAGAAGAGCTGATGTTCAAGAAAGTCCTGATCGCCAACCGAGGCGAGATCGCGGTGCGCGTCATCCGCGCCTGCCGTGAGCTCGGCATCCAGACGGTTGCCGTCCACTCCGAAGCCGACGCGGGCGCGCTCCACGTGCGCTTCGCGGACCAAGCCGTTTGCATCGGCCCCGCGCAGGCCTCGAAGAGCTACCTACACATCCCCGCCATCATCAGCGCCGCCGAAATCACCGCCGCGGATGCCATCCACCCCGGCTACGGCTTCCTCTCCGAGAACGCCGAGTTCGCGCGCGTGGTGGAGGCGTGCGGCATCAACTTCATCGGGCCGAGCGCCGACGCGATGCGGCTGTGGGGCGACAAGATCCGCGCCCGCGACGCCGCCAAGCGTTACGGGCTGCCGCTGCTCCCCGGCACCGAGGCCCTGCGCGACGTCGAGCACGCCGAGTCGGAGGCAGAGCGCATCGGCTTTCCGATCATCTTGAAGGCACGCGCCGGCGGCGGCGGTCGCGGCATGCGCATCGTGCGCAGCGTCGATCAGGTGCGGCGCGCGTTCGAGTCGGCGACGGCCGAGGCCATGCAGGCTTTCGGCAACCCCGAGATGTACCTGGAGCGCTTCGTCGAGAAGCCGCGCCACGTCGAGTTCCAAGCCCTCGCCGACAAGCACGGCCAGGTGTGGACGCTCGGCGAACGCGAGTGCTCGCTGCAGCGCAAGAACCAGAAGCTGGTCGAAGAATCGCCGAGCCCGGCCATGACCGACGAGCTGCGCGCCAAGATGGGCGAGGTCATCCGGCGCGCCATCCTCGAGACGGGCTACACCACGCTAGGCACGCTCGAGTTCCTGCTCGACGAGCGCGGTGAGCTCTACTTCATGGAGATGAACACGCGCGTGCAGGTCGAGCACCCCGTCACCGAAATGACGACGGGCATCGATCTGGTCGTGGCGCAGATCCGCGCCGCCGCTGGCGAGAAGCTCGACATCCCCGATACGCGGCCGTGGAAGTTCCGTGGCCACGCTATCGAGTGCCGCATCATGGCCGAAGATCCGGCCACGTTCGCGCCCTGGCCGGGCAAGATCACCGAGTACCACCCGCCCGGCGGGGCCGGCGTGCGCGTCGACTCCGGCGTCTTCGGCGGCTTCACGGTGCCTCCCAACTACGACTCCTTGCTCGGCAAGGTCATCGTTCATGCGCCGTCGCGCGAGCAAGCGCTCAAGCGCATGCAGCGCGCGCTCGACGAGTTCATCATCGGCGGCATCCGCACCAACATCCCGCTCCAGAAAGAGCTGCTGGCCTTGCCCGACGTGCTGGCCGCCGAGATGACCACGCGCACCGTCGAAAACTACATGGCGACGCGTAACAAGAAGTGAGCTAACGCCCAGTAAATAATAGAGAAACCAGCTCGCGCGCGGCCACCGTCGGCAAGCGGGCGCTCGCCGCAACCTGGGTCTCCAGCTCGGCCAGCAGCGCCCGCACGCGCTCATCGGCGGCGAGGCGCGACGAGAGCTCTCGCGCGAGCGAGGCGTGCAGGGCCCGCCGCAGCTGCTCGGCGCGCGCGGCCGCGAGCTCGCCCGACGCCTCGAGCGCCACGAAGCGAGCCTCGAGCCAGCGCTCGAGCTCGGCGACGCCGCGCTCGCTGTGCGCGCTCACGGCGGCGACGAACGGAGCGTCACGCCGCAACAAGCCGAGCGCGCCCTGCAGCTCGGACGCGAACGCGAGCGCGCCAGGCTCACCTGTCCCGTCGGCCTTATTCACGAGCACCGCGTCCGCCACCTCGAGCAGACCGCGCTTCATGCCCTGCACCTCGTCGCCAGCTCCGGCGATCGTCAGCATCACCAGCGTGTCGCACACGTCTCGCGCCGCCTGCTCGGCTTGGCCGACGCCCACGGTCTCGAGCAGCACCAGGTCGAAGCCCGCGGCTTCGCACAACGAGATGGCTTCACGCGTGCCGGGCGCGGTTCCGCCGAGCGTGCCCGCGTTGGAGCTCGCGCGCAAAAACACCCGGTCGGACGCGGCCAGCCGTCGCATGCGCACCGCGTCACCGAGCAGACTGCCGGAGCTGAGCGAGCTCGCGGGATCGACGGCCAGCACCGCGACGCGGCGGCCCGACGCCAGCGCGCGCGCGCCGAGCGCGTCGGTCAGCGTGCTCTTGCCCGCGCCAGGAGGGCCCGTGAGCGCTACGCGGTGCGCGCCGCCCGTCAGCGGCAACAGCTCGGTCAGCAGCGCTTCCGCTTGCTGGCGGTGCTCGGCGCGCGTGCTCTCGGCGAGCGTGATGGCGCGCGCGAGCGCTCGTCTATCGCCTTCGCGAACGCCCTGGGCGAGCTCACTCGACATGATCCGAGGCCTCGGCCGCGCGCGCTTCGAGCAAGCCGAGTAGCTCGGCCGCGATGTCGGGCAGCGAACTGCCGGGACCGAACACGGCTTTGACGCCCAGCGCCGACAGGCGCGGCCGATCGGCGGCCGGCACGATGCCCCCGAGCACGATCGCGATGTCGCTCGACCCCAGCCGCGCAAGCTCACTCACGAGCGCGGGCAGCAGCTCGTCGTGAGCGCCGGCCTGCGACGAGATGCCCAGCAAGTGCACGTCGCCGTCGACCGCGCGTCGCGCCACCTCGGCCGGGGTTTGAAACAGCGGGCCGAGGTCGACGTCGAAGCCGAGATCGGCGAGGCCGGAGGCGATGATCTTCGCCCCGCGATCGTGGCCGTCTTGACCCAGCTTGGCCACGAGCATGCGCGGCTGGCGGCCGAGCTGCCGCGCCAGCTGCGCGGTGCGTCCGCGCAGCGCTTGCCAGCGCTCGTCGGCTGCGAATTGCTCGTCGTACACGCCCCGCACAGCATGGCTCATCGCGGCGTGGCGGCCAAACACGTCGGCGAGCGCCTCCGACACCTCGCCCAGCGTGGCGCGCGCGCGCATGGCGGTGATGGCCGGCGGCATGAGGTTGAGGCCGCGCGCCGCCGCTTCGCGCAGCTCGCCCAGGCTCCGCGCCACCGCGGCGGCGTCGCGCCGCGACTTGACGGCGGCCAAGTGCGCCGTCTGCAGCTCGCGCACCCGCGCCGAGTCGATGCGACGGAGCTCGAAATCCGGCTGCTCGCTGGCTTGAAAGCGGTTGACGCCGACCACGACGTCTTGGCCGCGATCGACGCGCGCCTGCCGCTCGGCCGCCGCCGTCTCGATCAGCCGCTGCGCGAGGCCCGTCTCGATCGCTCGCACCATCCCGCCCGCGCCCTCGATTTGCTCGAGCACCGCGCGCGCGCCCGCGGCCACGTCGTGGGTGAGGCGCTCGACGAAGTACGAGCCCGCCAGCGGATCCACGACGCCCGGCACGCCCGTCTCGTGCTGCAAGATGAGCTGGGTCGCGCGTGCTACGCGAGCAGAAGCGTCGCTGGGCAGGGCCAAGGCTTCGTCGAAGGCGTTGGTGTGCAGGCTCTGCGTGCCGCCCAGCACCGCCGACAGCGCCTCGAACGCGGTGCGCACCACGTTGTTCAGCGGATCTTGCGCGGCGAGGCTGATGCCCGAGGTTTGGCAGTGCGTGCGCAGCTCGAGCGACCGCGGATCCTTCGGCGCGTAGCGCTCCTTCAGCAGGGTCGCCCACAGCAGCCGCGCGGCGCGGAGCTTGGCGATCTCGGTGAAGAAATCCATGCCGATGCCGAAGAAGAACGAGAGCCGCGGCGCGAACTGGTCGATGCCGAGCCCCCGCTCGCTCACCGCCCGCACGTACTCGAGGGCGTCGGCCAGCGTGAGCCCGAGCTCGAGCGCCGCTGTCGCTCCCGCTTCGTGCATGTGATAGCCGGAGATCGAGATCGGGTTGAACCTCGGCAGCTCGCGGCTGGCGTGCTCGATCACGTCGGCGCAGATGCGGAGCGACGCCGCTGGCGGATAAATATAGGTATTCCGGACCAGGAACTCTTTGAGGATGTCGTTCTGGATCGTGCCGCTCAGGGCGCGCAGCGAGGCGCCCTGCTCCTCGGCGGCGACGAGGTAGCTGGCCATGACCGGCAGCACCGCGCCGTTCATGGTCATCGACACGCTCACGTCGGCGAGCGGGATGCCCTCGAACAAGCTGCGGACGTCCTCCACGCTGTCGACGGCGACGCCGGCCTTGCCCACGTCACCGCGAGCGCGCTCGTCGCTGCTGTCGTAGCCGCGGTGCGTGGGCAGGTCGAAGGCGACGCTCAGGCCCTTCTGCCCGCCCGCGAGAGCCTGCTTGTAGAAGGCGTTCGACTCTTCCGCGGTGGAGAAGCCGGCGTATTGCCGGATGGTCCACGGGCGACCGCCGTACATGCTGGCGCGCGCGCCGCGGACGTACGGAAATTCACCCGGCAGGGCCGAAAGATACTCTAAGCCCTCCAAATCCGCCGAGTCGTAGACGAGCTTTCGAGTGAGGCCCGCCGGCGTGCGCGATGCCAGCTCCTCCGGCGCTTTTCCGGTCTCGGCCAAGACGCGCTGCCGGTAGCGCTCGCGAGCATCTTCCGCCATGGCTACCCGCTCCGCTTGCGTTGCCGCAAGATGCGCGTGAGGGCCCGCCCTGCGATGAGCGCGATCTCGTCGGCGCGCCGCGTGAGATCGAGCGACTGCTCGAAGCCCGCGAGCAGCCAGACCAGGCTCGGACGATCGGAGACCGTCACCACCGTGACGTAGACTTCGTGCACGGCGTCGGGCGGCAGCGCGTCGCGCAGCTCGCGGTGATTGGGTGTGTTCGGGATGGGGCCCAGGTAAAATCCAGACTCGACGGCCGTCTCCAGCACGCTCGGCTGATGCGAGAGCAGTGAGATATCTCTCGGCTTGCAGCGCGCTTCGACGGAGGGAGACGCCACGCGCCCGTCGAAGCTCGCGTTCTTCACCGCGAAGACGAGCGAAGCCGCTGGCGCGAGCGCGTCCCTCAGCACCTCCAGCACCACCTCCGGTGTCGTCGCCGCCTCGAGCTGTTCACGCGGCGACGGCGCGCTCGGCGCCTCGGGCGGCGCGGACGCAACACGCGCCCCCCGAGCGGCGTCCGCCCCGATCACCAAGTCGAGCGGCGGCGGCTTGGAGCGCCAGCTCATGCTCAGCTCTTCCCGCTCGGGAGCGCCCGGCAAAATCGCCGCCGCTTGCGGTGGCGCGCTCGACCCACGCGGCGCGAGCGAGCGTCGAACGAGCGGGATGGGCGCGTCACTACGCGCGCCCGAGTCGAGCCGCACGAGCGGGATAGGCGCGTCGGAGCCGAGCGCACCGGGCGCCCGATTCGCCGGCGCTGCTGAAATTTTGCTCACCTGTTGCAATTTATCGAGCGCGGCCTTCACGGCGTCGAGCGGCGCCGCCAGGACGCGCACCGGCTGCTCGAAATGAAACGAGAGCTCCTGGGCAATGTGAGGGTCGAGCGGCTCGACGGCGGCCACGTCCACGCGGCCGGTGCGCGGATCGACGTGCACCGGCACCGCCAGCAAGCGCCGACAAAGCCCCCGAGGCAAGCGAGCGAAGAGCTCGGGTGAGGCCCGCACCGTGAGCACGGAGGGCAGCTCGGAGCGCGCCAGCTCCTGCTCCACCCGGCTGGCCAGACGCGGATCGCGTTCGGTGAGCGCTTCGGTCAGCGAAAGCCCGTGCGCGACCACCAGCAGCAATGCCGCTTCGATGTCGGGAAGCGGCACTCCGCTCTCGATCAGCCGGCGCGTGAGCTCGACCGTCACGCGCTCAAGTTACCACCGCGCCGCGGCGCTAATCCGAAAATTGGAACACGACTTCGGTCGTGCGCACCAAGCCGAGCTCATCGCGGGCCGCGCGCTCGACGGCTGCCGGGTCGGACTTGATGCGCGCCACTTGCGCACGGAGGGCCGTGATTTGGCTGCCGAGGCGCGAGATCTCCTCGTTCGCACGGCGACGCTCTTCTTCGAGGTTGCGCAGCCGCGTCAGGCCGGTCGGCGACAGCATCATGATCGGCACCGAAATCGCGGCCACGGCCAACACCGCGAGCGGTAGGACGCGTTGCGCAAACAAGGAGACCATGTGGGTGCAGCTCGAAGGTGGTCGATACGAGATGCGGATCCGGCCCCGGGCCGGGCGCCTGATCGCCGCAGAAATTCTGACTGACCGAGCCTCGCACAGCGCGGCCCAACCGGGAAAGTTTCCGGCGAGGGCCGATCGAATTTCGAGGGCCGTGGATAACAACCCGGGCTATGGTTTCCGCCGCCAAATTCCAGGCGCCGTGCGTGCTGCGCGGGCTCAACGACCGAGACCAACTGATGATCGAAGCGGAGCTGCTGAGGGCGGAGCTGGAGCGCTTGTACGAGCTGGACGAGCTCGTGGCGCTCAGTCGTGACATTCTTGGCTTCGATCCGGAGAGGGTCGGTGGCACCGCCGCCAAGGCCAGCTTCGCCGGCGCGCTCACCTCGCACTGCGTCGAGCACGACGCGGTCGAGGCGCTCTGCGACGTGCTGCTCGCGACGCGCGCCAACGTGAGCTCACAAGTCGCGGATATCCGCCTGACGGGCCTGAGCGCCGATGAAGAGCTGAAGCCGGGCTCTGATTTCGGTGGCTTCAAAGTGCTGCGCAAGCTCGGCGAGGGCCGCCTCGGCATCTCCTACGTCGTCAAGCGCGGCGACAAGGAGTACCGGCTCAAGCTGCTGCGCCGTGAGGCGACGCGGGACGCCCGCGGGCTGCACCGCTTCCTCACCGTCACGCGCCTGACCGGCAAGATTGCGCACCCGGGCCTGCCGCAGGGCGTCTCCGCGCTCACGGTCGACGGTCGGACCGCCGTCGTGCACGAGCACATCGACGGGCAGCCGCTCGCGCAGCGCCTCTCCCGCAGCGGACCGCTGCACATCAACGAGGCCCGCCCGCTGCTGAAGGGCATCCTCGAAGCGCTCGCCGCCCTACATGAGCAGCGGGTCGCCCACGGCGACTTGCGGCTCGAGAACCTGATCTTGCCTCAAAGCCGAGCAGAGGGCTCGCCGAGCGTGGTGCTGGTCGACGCCGGCGCCGATCGCCTGCGCGCGCGCGCCCGCCCCAGTAGCGGGCGGACCGAGCTGTTCAGCACCGTGGGCTCGCCGAGCTCCGTGTCGCCCGAGCAGATCCGAGGGCAGATCGCCGATGCTTCGAGCGACGTGTACTCGTTCGGCGCGGTGATGTACCAAGTGCTCACCGGCAAGCCCGTCTACGGCGACAAGCCGGCGCTCGAGACGGCCTTCGGCCACTTGATGCAAGACGCGACCGCGCCGAGCGCGAGCGCGCCGCGCGGCTGGGTGCCGCGTGAGCTCGACGAGCTCGTGCTCGCCCTGCTCGACAAGAACGTGAGCCGCCGGCCGAAGGACGCGAAGGCGGTGCTCGAGCTGCTCGAAGGCCAAGGGCGCGCGCTCCAGAAGCACGAGCAGCTCTCACAAGAAGAGGTCGATCGACGCATCGAGGCGCTGCTGGCCGAGCCGAGCAAGGACGACGCCGCGCTCGAGCTCGAAGCCGCCGCGAGCACGCCGGGAGCGGGCGAGAAGATCGCCGAAGCCTTGAAGGCGGCCGCAGGCGCCCTCGTCGGCGACGACGACGCGAAGAAGAGCCTGCTGTTCCGCGCCGCCCGCACCTACCAAGACGCCGCCCAAAAGCCGGAGGCGGCCGAGGCGCTCTACGCACAGATCTTGGAGCTCGATCCCGAAGATCAGGTCGCCGAGCGCGCGCTCGAAGAAGCCCGGCGCAAGCTGGGCAAGCTCGACGAGCTGATCGAGATGCTGCTCGCCAAGAGCGAGCGAGCGGGCAGCGGCCCCGAGCGCGCCCGCGCGTTCGCCGAAATCGGCAAGCTCTACTCGCACGAGCTCGCCGACCAGGAGCAGGCCCTGGTCGCCTTCACGCAGTCTTTCTGCGAAGATCCGCAGCAAAGCCAGATCGTCAGCGAGCTCGAGCGGCTGTGCGGAACGAGCCAAGAGCGCTGGGGCGAGCTGCTCGGCGCTTGCCAGAGCGCGCTCTCCGAGGGGCAGCTCTCGGCGGAGACTCACAGCGCCCTCTCGCTCAAGGTGGGCCGTTGGTACGTCGACAAGCTGCAGCGCCCCGACTTGGCCCTGCCCTGCTTCCAGGCCGTCGCTCAGGCCGATCCGAGCAGCGAGGCCGCCCTCGACGGCTTGACGCAGATCTACCGCAAGGCGCAGCAATGGCAGGAGCTGGGCGTGGTGCTCACGCGCCGCGCCGACGCGGCGAAGACGCCGGCGCAGGCTCGCGATCTGCGCGCGGAAGCCGCCGAGATCCTCGAGCAACAGCTGGGCGACACGCCGAGCGCCCGCCAGCTCTACGAGCAAATCTTAGCCGATGACCCGGGTCACCCCCGGGCCAGCGAGGCGATTTCCCGCATCTTCGAGCGCTCGGGTGACTTCATGAATCTGGTGAAGCACCTGGTCCTCCGCGCGGAGGCTCAGCGCGGGGAAGACAAGCTGCGCTCGCTCGTGCGCATCGCGGAAGTTTACGAGACGCAGCTGACGGACGACACGGAGGCGATCCGTCGCTACAAAGACGTGCTTTTTCACGATCCGCGGCAGCCCGAGGCCCTGCGCGGCCTCGATCGCGTGTACTCCAAGCTCGGTCGCTTCCAAGACCTGCTGGAGAACCTGCGCGCGCAGATCGACGCCGCCGCGACCCCCCGCCAACGCGTCACGCTCTGGGAGCGCGTCGCGGCGCTCTACGAAGAAGAGTTCATCGACCCGAAGCAAGCGGCCGAGGCCTTCGAGAACGTGCTCGAGCTGGACAGCAACAACGAAAGCGCCCTCACCGCGCTGGTGCGTTTGTACCGCAGCCAAGAGCGCTGGGAAGACGTGGCTGCGATCTACGAACGCCACGTCAAGCTGCTCGGCGAGACGCCGCGAAGCTTGGCCCTCACGCTGGCGCGCGCCAAGGTGCTCGCCGATCAGGTGGGCTCGCCGGAGCGCGCCATCAAGGCCTACGAGGAAGCGCTCGAGCTCGAGCCACACCACGCGGGCGCGCTGGAAGCCATCGCCAAGCTGCGCGAAGCCAGCGGCGACGCGGGCGCGGCCGTGGCCAGCATCGAGGCGCTGGCGGCCAAGGCTCAAAGCCCCGAGGCAAAGGCGGAGCAGTGGGTGCGCGCAGCCAAGCTGCTCGAGAGCCTGGGCGACAAAGATGGCGCCATCTTGCGCTTTCAGAAGGCGCTCGACGCCAACCCGAACGACACCACCGCCTCCGTAGCGCTGCGCACGGCGTTCGCGGCGCGCGGCGACACCAACGCGGCCGTGCAGCTGATCGAGCGTGAGCTGGCGCAGACCGAAGGCAACCTGGCCAAAGGCAAGCTCGCGGGCGAGCTGGCGCGGTTGCTGCGCGATGGCCTACGTGACGACAAGCGCGCCGAAGAGGCGGCGCGGCGCGCGCTCGGCTTCGATCCGACCAACCTCGACGCGCTCTTGGTGCTCGGCGATCTGGCCTTCGAAGGCAAGCGCCCGCTCGAGGCCGTCAAGCACTACGAAGGGGTGGTCGGCCGCGCTGATGTGCTCGAGCGCACAGAGGCTATTCGCGTGCTCGTGCACTACGTGGACGCGCTCTCGCAGACGGGCTCCACCGAGAAGGCGCTCGCGCCGATGGACACCTTGCTGCGCATCGCCCCCGACGATCACGAAGCGCTGGAGCGCGTAGCGCTGGTGACGTTCCAGAACGGCTCGCCCAAGCGCGCCGCGGAGCTGTTCGGTGATCTGCTCACTCGCTTCAGCGCGCGCATGAGCGAGCACCAGCGCGGCCACGCGCAATATCACTGGGGCGAGGCGCTGCGTCGGAGCGGCGCCCTCGAGGAAGCCAAAAAACCGCTCGAAGAGGCGGCGGACGCCGATCCCGGCAGCGGGCTGCCGCTGGCGGCGCTGGCCAAGATCTACGAGAGCGAGCAGAAGTGGGCGGAGGTCATCAAGGTCAAGACCCGCCAGCTCGACATCGCGATCGGGGACGAGCGCGTCGAGCTCCTGATCGAGATCGGCGACGTGGCGGGTGAGAAGCTGAACGACAGCGCCGGAGCCGCCAAGAGCTTCGTGGCCGCCCTCGAAGATCGCCCCGACGACCGCAAGCTGCTCACGAAGCTGATGCAGCTGTACAGCGAAGAGAAAGACTGGAACAAGCTGGTCGAGGTCGTGCTGCGCCTGGCCGAGTTCGTCGACGATCCCAAGCAGAAGGTGAAATACCTTCACACCGCCGCCATCGTGACGGCGCGCCAAACCGGTGACTCGGACCGCGCGCTCGAGCTCTACGAGCAAATCTTCGAGCTCGAGCCGCGCTTCGATAAGGCGCTGAACGAGGCCGTCGACTTGGAGCGCGAGCGCGGCAACTGGGAAGGCGTCGAGCGCGTGCTGCGCCGCCGCCTCGACGCGGCTACCGAGGCCGACGACAAGCAGGCGATGCTCGACAGCTTCCAGCAGCTCGGCGAGCTCTACGAGAAGAACCTGGGCCTGATGGACCAGGCCATCGACGCCTACGAAGCCGCGCAGACCCTGCAGCCCGAGAACAACGAGCGCTCCGAGCACCTCGGCGCACTCTACGCGACCGACCCGGAGAAATACCTGGAGAAGGCGGTCGCGAGCCAGGCCATCTTGCTGCGGCAAAACCCGTTCCGACCCGAGTCGTACAAGGCGCTGCGGCGCCTCTACACCGAGACGAAGCAGGCCGACGCTTCGTGGTGCTTGTGCCAAACGCTCAGCGTGCTGAACCTGGCCGAGCCCGACGAGGAGCGCTTCTACAAGCGCATGAGGAGCGATACGGCGGCGCCCGCGCAGGCCACGCTCGGCGACGAAGAGTGGCTGATGCAGCTCATGCACAGCGACGCAGAGCCGCTCTTGACCAGCGTGCTCGCGCTGATCGAGCCCGCCGTCATCGCGCGACGCAGTCAGACTGCGCAAGAGCTGGGCTACGACCCGAGCTACTTGGTCGACGTGACGCAGCACCCGGCCCCCGTCTGCCAGAGCTTGTACTACGCCGCCGGCGTGCTCGGCATGCCCGTGCCGCCTGCGTTCGAGAACCCCAACGATCCGGGCGGGCTCTCGTTCTTGTTCACGCACGAGCCGGCGCTGGTGCTCGGTCGAACTGCGCTGCGCCCAGACGTGCCGCTGCAGCCTGCCGGCTTCATCGCGGGGCAGCAGCTCACCTACCTGCGGCCCGGCCTGTATTTGAGGCACTTGCTGGCGAGCGGGACGGTGCTCAAGGCCTGGCTGTTCGCCGCGATCAAGCTGACCTCACCGCAGTTCCCGGTGAGCCCCGAGCTCGAGGGCGCGGTGACCGAAGCCGTGCACGCGCTGGAAGCGGGTGTCACGGGTCAGGCCCGCGATCACCTGACGCGCGTGGTCGCCAAAGTGCTCACCTCGGGCGCCCCGCTGGACTTGAAGCGCTGGGTACGAGGCGTGGACCTGACCGCAGATCGCGTGGGCTTCCTGCTCTCGCACGATCTAGAAACCGCGACGCAGATCGTCCGCGCCTCCGACGAGAGCACCAGCTCCGTCTCCACGGAAGAGCGCCTGAAGGAGCTGGCCCTCTTCAGCGTGAGCCGCGAATACTTCCAGCTGCGTCGCTTCCTCGGCATCGCCGTCGACTCCTGACGGATCCGTACGGATCCGTCAGGGGCGAGCGGGGGAACAGGAAGGGGGGGAGGGTGGAAGCGCAATTTTTGCCCGGAAGCCGGGCAAAAATTCGTTTGGGAGAGGGCCTCCGCGCACGCGGGCTGCGAGGTGAAACCCTGGAATTTCCGGCCGGGTCCTCCCGGCCGAAAATTGCGCCCTTCCCCCCTTCCCCCCTTCCTGTGGCCCTCTCGCTGCTTCGTGCCGTCAGCCTGAGCTACGGCTTCGTAGAAGTCGCCGGATCGAGGTTCGTCGGGGCGGGGATGAAGTTGAGGCGAGCGAGGACGCCGCTGGCGCGCCAGCCGTAGGAGCCATCCGCGCGCTTGGCGCGCTTCATTTTCGGATCGAGGTCGAAGAGCCCAGGCATGCTGCCGGAGCCGAAGAGGCTCTTGGTGATGTCGCTCTTGTTCGTGTAGCGCTCTTGGAACTTGAACGACACGGTCAGGTTCAGCAGGCTGGAGTCGAACACGTCGCGCAGGCGCAGCGTGCCCTCCGAGTCCAGCTTCAGGTCGGGCCCGTTCGCGGCGAAGGTCGTGATCTTGAGCGTGCCGGCCTTCGCCTCCGCATCGAGCGTCAGCTCACCAGCATCGAGGCGCGGCAGCGCGATCGTGTCGCGGATCTTGGCTTTGCCGTCGCCCGCGGCCAAATCGGTGACTTTGAGGCTGATTTTGCCGTCGGCTTTCGAGAGCTTCTCTTCGGGCATCAAGAGATCGATCGTGCCCGACAGCTTGCCCGAGAGCGGCAAACCCACGATGTCGCCGAACAACGGCGCTTGGCCCAGATCGAGATCCTCGAGCTCGACCTCCAGCGCGCGCCCCTCGTCCGACGTGGCGGTGTAGCCCGAAAGCTCCCCGCCGAAAGCGTCGGCGCCGAACGAGATGCGCACCGTCCCGAACAGCAGGCGCAAGAGCGAGACGGAGGCGTGCGCCGCGTCGATCTTCAGCACCTTCGGCTTGGCCGGCTTGCCTTGCTCGTCGGGATCCCCGGGTGGCGACGTGAGCGTGATGCCCTCTGCTTCGACGCCGCTCAGCCAGTAAGAGCTCATCTCACCCAGCTTCAGGCGCATCGGCGCCGGCCCCGTCTGGCGCGAGTTGAACTCGTGAGTGATGCGATCGCCGAGGCGCTGGTACGGGAACGTCAGGAAGGCGAACACCAGCAGCGAGAAGAAGTAGAACGCCACGTAGCCGACCCACTTCAAGATCTGGCGCATGCGCGGCGTCATTCTTCACCCTCCCCGCCCGCTGGCTGCTCGGCGCTGCCCGTCGGATTGGCCTCAGCGGGCTTCTTCGGCTCCGGAGCCTTACGATCGAAGGCGCTCACCACCATGTCGACGTCGAAGGAGTCGGGCTCGACGGCCCGCTTACGGATGTTGAGCGAGGACAAGGTCACCGGGTGACCCGAGGTCTCGATGCCCTCCATCAGCTTGATCAGCTTGAGCATGCCGACCTTGCGCAGCGTGATCTTCGTAGCGCGCTCGGTGTAACGCTTGCCGTGCGGCACCGCCTGGCGATCCTGGCTCTCCGGGATCTCGACCTGCGCTTCACCGGCGATCTTCGACAAAAACGAGGCCAACGGCGGCGCCGGCGACGCATAGCGCTGCGTCACGGCGGCGCGCGCGGCGGCTACCTTCTGAACGGAATCGCGCGCGTCCTCGATGCTGGTGATCGCCTCACGCAGCGCGTCGTTCTCGCTCGCTTGGCCGTGAACGCTAGCGGCGATGCCGATGGGGATGGCCAAGAACACCATCACGCCGAACACGCCACCCAAAATGCCCAGCAGCCGTCGCTCGCGAGGCTCGAGGCGCGCCAACCTATCCGCGAGGCTCATGGCAGCCCATCCTTGTTTTCATCGGCCGGTTTCTCGGCCGCGGCCGCCTTCTTCTTGTTGGCGGCGTCGTCGGGGCAGCGCACGTCGAACTCGAGCACGTACTTCTGACGTTCGCTGTTCACCTGCTGGGTAATCTTGCCGATTTTCGCGTCTTTCACGCAGGAGTGCTTGCCAATCTCGGTGGAGATCGTCTGCGCATCCGCGGTGGAGCCCACCACGCCCGCGACCTTCACGTGCCCGCGCTGCATGTCGAACTCCTCGATGTCGTGGACCATGGTGCTGGGGATGACCTTCGACAGCTCGACGATGACGTCGAAGGCATCCACGCTCGGCATCGGATCCGCATCGTCGTTCTGCTGGGCGCGCGCGAGCGCCTCGGTGGCCGCCTCCGGATCGGTCACCTCCTCATCGAGCACCTCTTTCGAGACGCTCGCGAGCTGGGCCACGAGCAACTCGTGCTCACGCTCGAGCGCGCGCATCTGGGCCCAGTTCGAGAACACGAAGCTGATGGCGATGGCGGCTCCGAGCCCGCTCAAGATCGGCAGCTTCTCCTTCAGGAAGCCGAACCCGCGCTGGAACTCCAGCGGCCCCTTGCGCAAATCGACGTCGCGCCCGCGACCGGACGCGCCGAGCGCGAGCGCGATGGCCTTGGCGAAGCGCGGCACGGAGGCGGCGCGATCTTCCGAAATGCCCTCGAGCTCGAGCGCGGGCAGCGGGGTGATCGGCACGCCCGCCTCGTAAGCCAGGAACTCGGCCGCGCCCTGCGCGGCTGCGCCGCCGCCAACCAAGTAAGCGGCTTGCAGATCGCCCCCCACCGCGATGGCGGCAGACAGGAACGTTTGACGCAGCTCACTGGCCAGAGCCGTAGCGCTAGCGGGCAAGCCGGCCACGCCCTGCGACAGCGTGCGCGCGAACGACACTTCACCGCCGCTCAGCACCGCGACCTCGGTGCGCTGAGCGCCCAGATCCACGAGCGCGAAGGGCCCGGGCCCGCGCAGGCTGCTGACGACGACGGCTAGGTTGGCGAGCGCCAGCGGCGCGCACGCCACGCGGTCGGGTTGACGAGACAGCGCGCTTCGCACGAGCTCGATGCGAGCGCGCACGTCTTCGATGCGCGCCGCCGCCGTCATCACGACGACGGGCTCGGTGGACTCACGCCGCCGGAGCGCGCGGTAGTCGTAGACCAGCTCGTCGATATCGATCGGCACCTGGGCCTCGATTTCGAAGGGCAGCACCTCGTCGAGACGCTTCAGCGCGGTAGCCGGCACCGAGATGCGGTGCGTGAAGCACTGCTCCCCGTCGATGGCGACAGCTACCGCGTCCGCGTGCTCGAGCAGCGGGGCGACGACGATCTGGATTGCGCGCTCGAGCGACGGGGCCGAGTCGAGCGAGACCTCTTCCAAGCGCCCGAGCGACAAACGCTTGTAGCCCACGCTGATGCTCGCCGCGCGAACGTGGGTCTTGCCGATATCGATGCCTACGAAACCTGCCATTTGCTTCGGCTCACTCGACCTTATAGTGGATAATCGTGCCGCCCGGGGTGGGGCGAAGCAGCGCGGCCAGGGCGGCCGAAGGATCATTGGCGCTGGCGGCGGCGCCGCTGCCTGATGACGGGGGGGTGCCCGTGGCCGCGCCCGCCGCCGCCGCCAGCAGGCCTGCGGTCGCGGCGGCGCCGGGCGGGGGCGCGTTGCGAAAATCGACCACGGCGTGGATGCGCACCCGCGTCTCGCGCTTACCGGCCTTCACCACGCCGGTAGCGTAGATGCTGAACAGCTTGCTCTCGACCGCGACCATCTTGGCCGCTTGGTCTTCGGACAAGAACGGCACCGGCTCGAGGCCCATCCCTTTGAAAATTTCGCCGAACTTTCCTTTACTGGCGAGCGCGTCGACGAACATCTTGGGTGACGTGAAGATGGGGATGCCGGCCGTCGACCCTCGCAGCATCGTCAGCAAGATCAAGAGCTTCTGCGTCTCGGCGGGATCCGAGCACACCCGCGCCGCGGGCGCGGCGGCGCACACGAATGCCAGCAGCGTCTGCGGGTTCGCGGTGTTGACGTTGATCGTCCCCTGCCCCCACACCGTCACTGTGCGCTTGTCGGGCCGATCCGGGTCGGGCTCGACGAACGTGGCCCAGAAGTCGTCGCTGAAGCCGCGCAGCTTGTGCAGCTCGCCGAGGCTATCGAAGCCGGCGTTCTTGCGCGAGTACGGCTTCTTGAGCAGCTCATAGAAAGAGTCTTCGGCGGCCGCGGTCTGGGCGGTGGGGTTGTTGGGATCGCAGACGTAGCTGTCTTGGTCGGGGTCGGTCCAATCGATGATGGCGGAGCAGATCGCCTGGCGATCCGAGAATTGGCCGTCGGGGTCGCGCCGCTCGAACAGCGGATCGTTCTGAGGGCCGCTCATCAAACCGATCAGCGAGGCCGCCAGCCGCGCTTGCCCGAAAGCGCCGCCGCGCGCCGGCTCGTTCAGGTTGATCTTCGAATCTTCGTCGATCACCCGCAGCTCGAAGCCCGCCCCCGACATACCCAGGTTCTTGCCCTGCGACATGTCGAAATTGCCGAGCGCCTTGAACGCCTCCGTTCCCTCGACGTTGTTGAAAGCGCCCATCACGCGATCGGAGAACTCCCAAACCGGGATCTGCGGCGGCGCGCTCCTCATCATCATGAACAGCGGGGCGAGCGTGGTTCGGATCGTCGGCTCGGCGGCGATCAGCAGGCGCGACAAATTCACGGCGCTGCGCGCCGCGTACTCCGCGACGAGCGCGTCACGCGCGCTGAGCGACGCCCCGAGCTCGGCGGAGCTCTCGTCCTGAATCTCCGACAACATGACGGTGAGGATGGTGAGCGAGCTCAGCACCAGAATCAGCGCCACGCCCCGCCGCGCTCGCCGCGCCCGCACCCGCCGCGCGCGCGCGCCCAGCCGCCGGCGGGGACCGCGCGGAGTCTGGAGCAGCTGAACGAGGCGGGAAAACATGGGTCTACAGGGTGGCGAAGGTCAGCGGCGCCAGCATCGGCAGCCCCACCTTGGTCACGAGCCGAATGGTGCCGCGCCCGCGATCCGCCGCCGAGCGCGAGCCGCCGTTGAGCACCAGGATCACGCGCACCTGCAGCGGCAGGCGATCGAGCTGGCCCGTGGCCTGCGTCGTGTCCCACGACTCCTGCCACTCGCCGGTTTGCGCGTCCAAATACTGCAAGTCGAACAGGTCGATATCGGTCGCGAGCACTTCGACGCGGCCCCCCTTCGTGGGCTCGAGATCGATCTCGGTGTCGATGCGGCGCACGAGGTCGACCGTGCCGGAGTTGTCGGGGTTGGGAGAGCCGAAGTAGCTGAGCTCACACTGATCCGAGACGTGCGAGTCTTTGTCGAGCCGCCGATTGGCGAAGGCGGTGAAGTCGACGCGATCGGCAGGGGTGCCGCGCTCACCCTTGAACAGCGTCTTTTGCACGATCAGCGCCTGGTTCAGCGGCGCGTGCGCCGACAAGTACGCGCTTTGCAGCTCGCGCGTGATGCGAGCCATCGCCAGCCGCCCCTCACGCTGCCGATCTTGCAGGCGTGACAGGCCGTCCTTGCTGCGCTTGAGAGCCGAGAACGCGCCGAACAGCATGGACGTGATGGCGGCCAAGATGGCGATCGAGATCAGCACTTCGAGCAGCGTGAAGCCGCGTGCTCGGCGCCGCCGATGACCGCCGCTCGCGCGCTTCGGCGAGCTGATGACTGCCCTGTTCACCGCGCCTTTCATCGCACTCGTCCTCCCATGCGCGAGCCGAAGCCGAGCGGCGAGCCAGAGCCGCTGCCCGGCTGCGTGCCTCTGCCCGGCTGCGTCCCCGTGCCCGGCTGCGTGCCTGCGCCCGGCGTCGCTCCCTCGTTGAGCGCGGGGTTCTGCGAAAGTTGGTCCAGGCCGAGCTGCTCGCTGGTGCCGAGCGCGCCCTCTTGCGGCCGCGTCAAGAACTGAACGACCTCGAGATCGCGCTCGCGCACCCCTTCGCGCCAGGTCACCTTGACCGTGACGCGACGGATGCTCGCCTCCAGCATCGGCTTCAGGCTCGGATAAACGAAGCCCATCACCATGCCTTCCATGCCCGAGCCGCTGGCGCTGCCCAGCTGCTCCATGAGCGCGTCGGGCCCGGAGCCCTCACCCAGCGGCGCGCCCTGCGCCGACGAGACACCCGCGATTGCCCCGAGCGGGCCCAGGGCTCCTTGCTCCGCGCCGTCAGCGACGCCGCCGTCTAGGTCGCTCGCCTCCGGCAGCGGCGGCAGCTCGACGCGCTCGATCTTCCAGGAACAATTGTAACCTTCGGACTCGCCCTCGCAGCACTCGCCTTCGTCGTTCTCGTCGGTGAGCTGGAAGCCGCGCTGCTCCAAATCCACCTCGATTTCACTCATCTTGCAGCGGAGCAGGTTGCTCGCCACCGTCAAATGCTCGCCGCGAGACGCGCTCGAGAACAGCCCAGCTTGGGAGCTGAGGATCACGGTCAAGCCCAGCCCCAAGATCGCGATCGCCACGAGCACCTCGAGCAGGGTGAACCCGCGCAGCCGAGCTCGGGGCGTCATTCTTCGCGCTCCGAATATTCTTCGTCGAAGCCGCGCGGCTCCGGAAACTCGACCGCGCCCTTCTCGATCTTGGCGCGACCGGTGAGCGGGCTGAGCACCACCGTCAGGGCCGCTTCCCGATCACCCGCCTTCTTGAGCTGCACGACCGCACGCTCGGTCGTACCGCCCGGCCAAAAGTAGATGTACGCGCGCCCTTCGCGGATCGGCTCTTCGTCGTGCTCTGTCCGCACCAGCACCAGCTCCACGCCGTCACCCAGCGCGCGACCCGCCGCCAAGTCTTCGACCGCGCCGCTGACCCCCGAGAGCTTGGAGAAGCGGGCCGGAGCCGCGCGCGGCCCTTCGATGATGCGTTCGGCTTCGCTGCGTGCCCTGGCCTCGGCCGACGAAGCGGGCGCGGCGCCGGCGCTGGCGTCTCTGCTCTTCTCGCGCAGCATCAAGCTGCCGGCCGCTTCCTCGATCGACAGCTGCTTCTTGTCGAAATCGAGCACCAACCGCGTCGGCCGCCCGGTGGCGTTGGCGCGGGTGAGCCCGTAGCGAATGCTGCTCACGATCAGCGTCGCGGTCGCCTTCATGCGGCTGCCGACGAGCATGTTGCGCCCGAACAGCAGGCTGCCCGACAAGAGCGCGATCAGCGCGACCGCGATCACCACCTCAATCAGCGTGAGACCACGCTGGCGCCTCGGCGGACGTCGGCCACGCGACGCCCGCTCGAGGCTAGAGGTGATGAAAGACGACATGCTCCACGCCTACCTTGGCTCACTCGGCGGCGGCGGTGGCCGGCTTCGGCACCGCGATGTCGTCTTTGCCGCCCTTCTTCTTGTCGGGGCCGTTGGAGATCACGGTGACCTCGTCGTCAGTGCAGCTGAGCGTGTAGGCCTGACCCCACGGGTCGTTGGTGTTTTGCCCGGTGTCGAGCTGCTTGTCTTGGATCAGCTGGCTGATCGTGGGACAGCTCGTCTCGTTGTTGGCGGCTTGCCATTGCTGCACCGCCATGCGGATCGTGCGTGCGCCGGCTTCCGCCGTCTTGCGCTGCGAGTCTTGGAAACGGGGTAGCGCGAACACGGCCACGCCGCCGGCGACCATCGCCAGGATCGCGACCACGATCAGCACCTCGAACAGCGTCACACCGCGCGCCCGGCGCAGCCGCCGAAAGCGGGCGATCAGCGCCTTGCGCGAGCTCGAAGCAGATTTCATCACCATGTCGTTACTCCTCGTCCTCATCACTGGATGCGATCGAGACCGCCGGGCACACCATCTGGCCCTCCGCTCTCGAGCACGTAACTCTTGCCGAGCTGATCAGCGGGGCAGATCAGCCGTAGCGGCTTGCCCCAGGCGTCGGTCGGCGGCTCCTTGAAGCGAGCGTATTGCTCCTGGAGCGCAGAAAGCGCGGGCGGACAAGCACCTTCGTGGTCCGCCATGTAGGCTTCGATGGCCGGGCGCACGCCGAGCAACGTCGCGCGCGTGCGCCTGATTCCCGCGGCCCGATGCTCGTGCACGCCGATCATGATCACGATCAGCAGCAGCCCTGCCCCGAGCGCGATGGGCCGCACCCGCCCTAGCTCGATGAAGCGCCGCACGCCCCCGCGCCCCTCCCAGGGGAACAGGATCCGACGCTCGTTCACGCGGCTTCGGGCAAGCACCGGCTACTCCACCAGCTCGTTCATTTGAAGGAGGGGCATCAAAATAGACATCGCGATGAAGCCGACCGCTCCGCCCAGGGCCACGATCATGATCGGCTCGAGCAAGCTGGTGAGCGCCACCACCCGCGTCTCGACGTCAGCCTCGTAGGCGCGGCTGACGTTCTCGAGCATGGGCTCGAGCTGCCCGGACTTCTCACCGACCGCGATCATGTGCGTCATCATCGGCGGAAACTGGCCGCTGCGCTTGAGCGGCACCGCGATGCTCTCGCCTTCGCGGATGGAGCCGATAGCCTCGCTCACCACCTGCTCGAGGCGCGCGTTCTCGAGCACGTTCTTGCCGATCTCCATGGCCTGCAGCAGCTGCACGCCGCTCGCGAGCAGGGTGGCGAGCGTGCGCGAGAAGCGCGCCACCGCCACCAGCAAGTTCAGCCGGCCAAACACCGGCATTTTCAGCCGGAAAGTGTCCCACTTGAGCCTCCCCGCGGGCGTGTTCTTCCAGCGGCGGAAGGCGTAGACGGAGCCGCCCACCAGCAGCAGGATCAGCCACCAGAAGCCGGCTATCGTGTCGGAGACGAAGATCAGGAGCCGCGTGTACCAAGGCAGGGCGTGGCCCAAGTTGTCGAAGATGCTCGTCACCTTCGGCACCACCGCCACCATCAGCACGCCCACGAGCAGGCCGCCGATGATCACCATCAAGATCGGGTAAGCCAGCGCCGCTGAGACCTTGCCCTTCAAGCGCGACTGGCCCTCCATGAAGTCGGCCAAGCGCTCGAGCACTGCCTCGAGCGTGCCCGAGGCCTCGCCGGCCGCGACCATGTTCACGTACAGCGGCGGGAACACGCTCGGGTGTCGGGCGAGTGACTTGGCGAAGCTCGTGCCTTCGTTGAGGTTCTCGCGCAGCTCGGTGAGCACGCGGACGAGCTGCTCTTTTTCGACCTGATCGGTGAGGGCCGCCACCGATTCGACCAGCGGCACCCCTGCCCGCACGAGCGTGGCGAGCTGCCGCGTCATGATCGCGACGTCACCCGTGCTCGGCCTGCGAAAGAACGCCAGCAGGTCGATCTTCCGCTTGTCGCCCTCCTTCTTCTTCTGCGTCTCCTCGTTGGCCGAGGTGAGCAGCACGCCCTCCTTGCGCAGCAAGGCGCGCAAGCTCTTGGCGTTGTCGGCGTCACGAAAGCCTTTGACCGACTTGCCGGTTGCGACCTGAATGCCGCGGAATTCGAAGACGGCCATGGCTCAGCTCACTCGTCGATCACGACGTCGTCTTGCGTCGCCGCGACTACTTCTTCGACGGTGGTCCGACCTTCGAGCACCTTGCGCGCGCCGTCGTCACGCATGGTGTCCATGCCCTGATTGATGGCGGCGCGCTTGATGGTCTGCGCGTCGGCCTTGCCGAGCACGTGGCCAGCCACCACGTCTTCCATCACCAGCAGCTCGTAGATGCCGCGGCGCCCCGTGAAGCCCTTGTCGTCACAGCGGTCGCAGCCCTTGGCGCGATAGAACGTCGGCATATCCGGGCCGCGCCAGCCCACCGGCTCATAGTCGACGCCGTGCACCTGGTAGCGCGGCGACAAGCGCCGCTCGTCGCGCCGCCGCGTCCGATCGGGATCGATGCCGAGCTGCGAGAGCTCGTAAGGTTGGGCCGTGTACGGCTCCTTGCAGTGCGAGCACAGCACGCGCACCAGGCGCTGCGCCAAGATGCCGATCACGTTCGAGCGCACCAAGAACGGCTCGACGTCCATCTCGACGAGGCGGTTCACGGCGCTGGCGGCGTCGTTGGTGTGCAGCGTCGACAGCACCAAGTGACCCGTCATCGAGGCGTGCATCGCGATCTCGGCCGTCTCCTTGTCGCGAATTTCGCCGACCATGATGATGTCGGGGTCTTGGCGCAAGAACGCGCGCAGCGCGCTGGCGAAGGTGAGACCAATCTTGGCCTGCACCGGCACCTGGTGAATGCCGCCTATCTCGTACTCGACCGGATCTTCAGCCGTGAGGATGTTCACGTCCGGGTGGTTGATGCGGTTCAGGCAGGCGTACAGCGTCGTCGTCTTACCGCTACCGGTCGGGCCCGTGACCAAGATGATGCCGTCGGGCCGGTTGATCAAGTAGTCCATCAACCCGTAGTCGCGGTCCGAGAACCCCAAGTCCTTCAGGTCGAGCAGCACGTTCGTCTTGTGCAGCATGCGCATGACGATGCGCTCGTGATCGCGGCTGGTCGGGATCGTCGAGACGCGCACGTCGATGGCGCGACCGGCGATCTTCAGCGAGATGCGCCCGTCTTGCGGCAAGCGCTTCTCGGCGATGTTGAGGCCGGCCATGATCTTCACGCGCGCCACGACCGAGCTCATGAACTGGCGGCTGGCGCGCTTGGCGATGAACAGCCGCCCGTCGACGCGGTAGCGCACGAGCACCTCGCGGTCCTCGGGCTCGATGTGAATGTCGCTCGCGCGCTCCTTGACGGCCTGGGAAAACAGGGCGTTCACCCAGCGGATGATCGGCGCGTCCTCGTCGGAGTCGAGGATGTCCTCCGCGTCGTCGTCGACGATGCCCTCGTCGCTCTTGAGCTCGCTCATCGTGTCTTGGCGCTCATAGACACGGTTGATGGCGTCGGTGACGACGCTGCTCGGCGCCACCGAGAGCGACACGCGTTTGTGGAAGATGGCGCGCACGTCGTCGAAGGCGTCGACGTCGAGCGGGTCCGCGCAAACCAGCTCCACCGAGTCCTCGTGCTCGGCCGTGACCAGCACCTGGTGCGAGCGCGCGAAGGCGATCGGCACCCGCACCGCGACCAGCACGGGCACCGCGTCGCTGTCGACGCGCTCCAAGAACGGTAGCCGGCACTCCGCGGCCAGCGCGCGCGCGACGTCGACCTCGGTCGCCAGCTTCGACTGCACGAGCAGCTCCGCGAGATCGGCGCCCTTCTCGCGCTGCTGTAGTAGCAGCGGCTCGAGCGCGTCGGCCGCGACGACGCCCTGTCGCACCAGCAGGTTACCGAGCACGCGCTGTTCGAGCATCTTTATCGCACCTCGTGGCGGACGTCGTTCGAAGCGGTGGCCACGTTCACTCCACCCTGTCGACGTCGACGTTGACGCTGCGCGCGATCGGCGTGATGCGCACCGGCGACTCCTCGGCTGAGTCGTTCCTGCCTTGCGGCGCAGGGGCCGGCGG
>JAEYWK010000112.1 GCA_023431345.1 Pseudomonadota bacterium | reverse complement strand
CTGCCCGCGGCGCGCGCGTGCCAGGCACGCGCCACAAACCACGGCCTACCAGCCCCGATACCGCCGACGGCAACTTACGGACCGTCGGGCACGGGCACGGGCACGGGCACGTTTACGCCGAGACCAGCAATTTAGGGACACTCCCTAGCCTACGAGCGCTCGGTGCGTCGTACGCGACGTTCAGTTGCAGTTGGTGGGAGCGCCGTTGACACCCGTCCAGGTGCTGTTGGTCGCGCAGGGGCTCTCTTGGATGGTGGTTCCGCTGACGGCGATGTTCTGCAGCTTGAGGTCGCTGGAGGTGCCGGCGATGCGGAGCTGGCCCGAGTCCGCGATGCGGCTCTGAGTCGTGGCGTTACCGACCGTCACGTTGTGGGCATTCTCGAGCAAGATGCTGTTGTTGCCCGTACCTTCGATGTCGACTTTGTCGATGCGCGCGGCGCCGCTCCCCGACACCGAGAAGATCCCGCGGCCCCCGCCCCGCGCGACGACGCTCTTGGCGATGATATTGACGGTGCCGTAACCGTTATTGATGCGCCCGTTGTTGTTGGCCATACGGAACGCGGCGTAGCCGGTGCCCTTGGCGCAGTCCGTGCACGAAACGAGGTCGATCGTCGCGTTGATGCTGCGGTTCAGCAGCACCCCGCATTCGCCGACGTCGTTGCCCTCCACCTTACCGATGGTGATCTTGCTGATGCCGTAGGTCTCGACGATGTGGCTCGCCATGCCGGAGCCGTACACGTAGTCGATCGTCAGGTTCTCGTTGAAGTTGGTGTCCGTGCCGGCGCTGCCGCTGGTGTCGACGCGGATACCGATGCCGGCCGAGCGCGTGAGCCGCAGATCGATCTGGCCGAGACGCATGTCGTTGGTGCCGCGGAAGAAGATGCCGTACTGCGGCGAGCCGGTCATTTTGAGGTTCGGTATCTCGATGTCGCGGGCGTTACGGGCATAGAGCGGCGATCGGTCGGAGCCCGACGGGGTGCCGCTCACGTTGAGGGTGCCGCAGATGTTGACGACGGTGTAGCTCGGAATACCGACCTGCGACGAGGCGGAGATGTCGCCGGAGCCTTGCACGAGGATGCTCTCTTTCGAGGTGCGTCCGGCCGTGAGGCTGCCGTAGGCGGCGCGCAGCGCAGCCTCCATGTCCGAGCCAGTGTGCACCTGCTGGGCGCCCTTCGTTACCGTCCAGGTCGACCCCGATTTGATCATCAGGACGCTGTAGCCCGCGGTCGAGCCGTTGCAGGCATACATGGCGGTCGAGCCGCCACCGCCGCCGCCCGAGCCACCGCTGCCGCCCGACGCGCCTGCCGTGCCGCCGGTGCTCGAGCCACCTGACCCGCCGGCTGCAGCTGCACCTCCAACGGGCGCGCCAGCCGTCGGCGCCCCACCCGTCGGGTTGCTCGCACCGCCGGCGAGCGTTCCACCGTGGGCGCTGCCCGCAGTGGATGCCCCGCCAGAGCCGCCGGTGCCGGCATCAGCGCCGGCCGCCCCCGCGACGTGGGCGCTGCCTGAGACGCCCGGCGCCGTCCCGCCGCTGCCGGACGTCGCTCCGCCGCTGCCCGAGCCGCCGCCGCCCGGCCCCTCCTCGCCTTGCGAGCCACAAGCGGCGACGAGCGCGGTCACCGCGACGAAACCAGGGCGCTTCACGAATCGGGGAAGGATCAATTGCATGACCTGGGGCTCGGAAAACAAACCATGACCTATCTTGCTCAGGGGCCACACTCGTGCCCGCCTTTTGGTGATGCGCGCTCTTTCTGTTGCAGAGCAAATTACGCGCTCACCTGGAACTAGGCCGCCGTCGCCTCGAGGCGAGGCGGTGCGGGCGCGGCGGTGTAGGGTCCGCCCCGCAGCTCGACCGACATGACCGACCATCCCTACGCTTTCGTCGATTCGCCCGCGGGCCTAGAGCAAGCAGCGAGCGCGCTCGCTTCAGCTGACACCTTCTACCTCGATACGGAGTTCGAGTCGGGCCGCGGCCCCACGCGCCTGTGCCTGCTGCAAATCTCGAACGGCGCCGAGATCTTCCTCATCGACACGCTGAAATTGGCCCGCTTGGAGCCGCTCAGCGCCGTCCTCGCGAAGCCCGACGTGCGGTGGGTGCTACACGCCGGCTTACAAGATCTCGAGCTCATCGCGCAGCGCCTCCACGTGCGAGCGCCCCGGCGCCTCTTCGACACGCAAGTCGCCTACGCGCTGCTCTCGGCGGAAAATAACGTATCGCTCGCCTACTTGCAGCACCAGCTGCTCGGCATGCGCTCCGACAAAGCGCACCAGGCCGACGACTGGCTGGCGCGTCCGCTCCCCGATTCCCAGCTGCGCTACGCGGCGAGCGACGTGCGCTACCTGCCCGCCATCACCGAAGTCTTGCACGAGCGGGCCGCCGCGAGAGGCCGGCTCGAGGTCGTCTTCGAGGCCTCGCACGAAGCGCTAGAGCCAACGCGCGAACCGCCACCTCCGCTCAGCCTCGAGCACTTTCGCAACGCCTGGCAGCTCGGGCCACGCAGCCAGGCTGGCCTGCGCTTCTTGATCGGTTGGCACAACCAGCTCTCGGCAGACGACAAGCTCACCGCTCCCGACACGAAGACCCTGCTCGCGCTGGCAGCTCGCATGCCGGAGAGCACCGAGGCGCTGGGTCGCATCAAAGGGGTCTCGCCGGGCGTGCTCCGCCGTCACGGGCAAGAGCTGGTCCGCGGCTTGGCGGGCGCGGCGCGCGACGCCAAGAGCGGCGACTTCATCCCGATCGATCCGCTGCCCTACGCGACCTTCGCCGACGTGCGACGCGACGCCTGGCTCGGCCTGCTGCGCGCCGAAGTTTGCGCGGAGCTCGAGCTCTCGCCGGAGCACGTCTTGCCCGCGCGCGCCATGCGCGAGCTGCGCGCCAAGCTGCTGGAGGATCGTCACGCGCGCCTGTCCGGCGCCCTACGCGGCTATCGCAAGCAGCTCTTGGGCGCCGCCGTCGATGCCTTCACGGAAAAGCACCCGCCTCCCTGAGCTCGGTCTCACTCCGCGACTTGCGCGAGGTCGAAGACGAGTCGGCGCTTGGCCGGATCGCGGACCAAGCTCTGTATCCAGGTGATGGCGACGAGACGCGTGCCACGGACGACAGGCTCGACGCGGTGTAAGGTCGAGGCCGGGTAGAGCACGGCCTCGCCCGCCAACGCCGAACGCTACTGACCGCTACGACTTAGTACTGACGGGCACGACCGTCGGCGCGAACACCGCCGCGGCTGACTCGGGCGGGGCGCTGGCGGGGGCCGCGACCTTGAGCCACGGCGTGAGCGCCTCGGCCATTTCTTCGGCTGACTGGAAGCGCTCGTCCGGGTCGGTCGCCATGGACCGGGCGATCACGGCCACCAGCTCGGCGTCCAGATCCTCTCGAAGCTGTGAGAGCGGCATTGGCTTGCCTTGCATGATCGCGAAGAGCAGCGCGTTGTAGTTGTCGCCCGTGTAGGGAGCGGCGCCCGCGAGCGCTTCGTACATGATGGCGCCGACGGAGTAGAGGTCACTGCGCTTGTCGATCGCCGCGCCGCGCGCTTGCTCGGGAGCCATGTAGGTGGGCGTACCGAGCACCGTCCCCGTCTGGGTGAGCGTGCTGCCCGGCGTGGCAAACAATTGCTTGGCGACGCCGAAATCGAGGAGCTTCACGAGATCGCTCAGCCCCGACATGCTGGTCAGCAGTACATTTTCGGGCTTCACGTCGCGGTGGATGACCTGCGCCCGGTGCACGGCCGACAGCGCCGACAGTATCTGTGACGCGATGAAGACGATGCGCTCGGCGGGGAACGCGCTCTGGCGCGCCATCGCGTGGCGGAGCGACACGCCGTCGAGCAGCTCCATGACCAGATAAGCGGGCTCGTCCTCTTCGGCGCGAAAATCAAGGATGCGGACGATGTTGGGGTGATTGATCTGACCGACCGTCTCCGCTTCACGCCGGAAGCGGGCGAGCAGCCCTTCGTCCGAGGCGAGCGTGGAGTGCAGGATCTTGATCGCCACCCGCATCTGCCCCAAGTTTTCGCGCGTCGCCTCGTAGACAGCGCCCATTCCGCCCGCGCCGAGCAGCCGCCCGACGCGGTAGCAACCGCTGAGCACCTCGCCCGTCCACGACTCGCGATCGGCCAGGATGTGAGGCGCTCGGCGCCGCGTGCCCGAGCGGTACTGCTCCATCACCTGCTTGGCCTCGGCTCGCTGGCGCCGCAGGTCGATGGCACGACGCGTGCTGGTTGCCAGCTTCTCGAAGCTCACGGGCTTCGTCAGGTACTCGAAGGCACCGAACTCCACCGCCTTCATGGCCGTTTCGAGATCGGGCGAGCCGGAGACCAGCAGCACCGGCAGATCGGGCTCTTCGGCGTGCAGCGCCTGCAGCAGCTCCACCCCGCTCATATCGGGCATGCGCACATCGCTGATCACGACGTCGAACGCCTGCTCGGCTACGAGCGCGATGGCCTTGCGGCCGTTTTCAGCCGTCACGACCGTGTGGCCCACCTTGGTGAGCGTGCGTTGAAAGAGCCGCCGCAACTCGGGCTGATCATCGACCAACAAGACCCTGCCCGGCGCGTTCGCGGGCTGCGCTGCGTCTCTTTCCGCACCTGCCATACTCGCCCTTCCAGTGCTGGAGGGCAGCAAACGGGCGCCGCCCCCGGAGCTTCCAGTCTAACCCAGAGAGCGGCCGATGAGTCGCTTCCTTGAATCAGCGCTGGCGCTTTGGTCGTGAACGGGCAGGTGGGAGCATGAAAGCTGGTGTAATCTCGCCCACATGCACGACCGTGACTTGAAAGGGAGTCAGGCGCGGCTCTGGGCCTTGGTGGAGGAGCGCAGCCAGGCCGGCGCCGACGTCGCCGAGCTAGACCGCCGCATTTGGGACCTGTTCGGAGAGGATTGGGCGGTCATGTTCACCGACCTATCTGGCTTCTCGCGCCGGGTGCAAGAGTTCGGGATCATCCATTTTCTGCAGGTGATCCACGAGCAGCGCAAGATCTTGCTCCCTATCGTCGAGCGCCACGACGGGCTGCTGATCAAAGAAGAGGGCGATAGCCTCCTGATCCTCTTCCGCCGTGTCGACCGGGCGCTCGACTGTGCCGTTTCGATGCAGCGCGCCTGCGCCAAGGTGAACGAACGCCGCAGGCCCGAGGAGCAAATCTTGCTCTGCGTCGGGCTCGGCTTCGGCAGAATTCTGCGAATCGCGGATCAAGACGTTTGGGGCCGCGAGGTCAACGCCGCCAGCAAGCTCGGCGAAGACACGGCAAAAGCGGACGAGATCCTCGTCACGGCCGAGGCCCGCGCTGCGCTCGGCGAGCACCCCGGCGTGAAGTTCGAAGGAATCGGGACGATTTCGATCGGCCCCGAGGAGAATTTCCGAGTCATTTACTGACTCTCGGTTACTGACTCGGCTGATGGCGCTGCCTGCGGCCTACGGCGCAAGCGACTGACGACTTGCTGCAGGACGACGAGCGCGACGCAGACGGCGGTGCTCTCGAGCAAGTGCTCGCCGAGAAACGCCGTGAGCATGTCCGTTCGATGTGCGAGGACGTCACCCAAGAGCTGAGTGAGCGTGTTCCAAAGCAAATGACCGAGCGTGAGCGCCGCGAGGAACAGGCTGATTCGGCTGCGCGCCGCCCCCGCGAAGACGGCTAGCGTCGGCGCGGGCGCCAGGATCAGCAGAGCCACGCCAAAGCGAGAGAACAAGCGCTCCAGCAGGCGCAGGAGCTCGGCGAGGCGGGCGTGGCGCTGCTCGACCCACGCGATGGCCAAGCCACCATAGAGGTACCCGAGGCCGTAGGCGCTCAGGCCGGTCAGCACCCGTCGCAAGGTAGCGACGATGATCAGCGGTACGGGCTCGACGCTGGCCGCCGCCAGAGCCACGTGATGGGCAGCGGCTGAGATCGCCACCAGAAGCAGCGGGCTCTTCACGAGCAGGTAGGGCGACAGCGCAGTACCCAGCAAGCTGGCGACGGTGACGAGCGTAACAAGCCCCCAAACGGCGGAGCGCACACGGGGGGGCACAGGCTCAGGCAAGTCAGGGAGAGCATAGGGCAGCGTCCCTAGCAACCGCCAGCTGCCTCGAGCGCAAGACGCGCTCGCCTCGCGAGCGTCAGCGTGACGCCCATGTGACGCGGACGCCGAAACTTCAACCAATCGCCCCGCAATTGCTCCTGCTTCATCATCGCGGCGCAGCGAGACGGGCGCGATAACCAGCCCGTCTTCGAAAGGGTTCAACCCATGACTATTTCGTTCTGTTCGCGGATGTCCACGTACGTTTTGTTTGCAGCCCTCGGCCTACTCGGCGCGTGCGGCGGAGAGGATGGCGAGACCGGTCCTCGAGGGGAGCCCGGGCCGCCCGGGGAAGCGGGGCCGCAAGGCGAGCCAGGGCCTCGCGGCGAAGCGGGGCCGCAGGGTGAGCCAGGGCCTCGGGGCGAAGCGGGCCCTCGCGGCGAGCAAGGCCCGACCGGAGCAAAGGGTGAGAAAGGTGAGAAAGGCGAGACTGGTGAGCAGGGCCTGGTCGGGCCCCCAGGCCCTGAAGGCGACCCCGCGACGTCGCCTCCCGTCGGCCTGAGCTTGCGCCTGATCGGCCGTCACGAAACCGGCGTGTTCGACGAGGGAGCGGCCGAGATCGTCACCTTCGACGACGTGACGAAGCGCGTGTTCGTGGTCAACGCCAGTCAGGCCACGATCGATGTGCTCAACATCACGAACCCGGCCGAGCCGGCGAAGCTCGCGACCATCGACGTCGCCGACGCAGACCCGCTCAAGACCCTCGGCTCCGCCAACAGCGTCGCCGCCAAAAATGGCGTACTGGCGGTCGCGATCGAGGCCGAGCCGAAGATCGAGCCCGGTGTGGTGGCCTTTTACGACACAGACTCGCTCGAGCTGCTCGGCCAAGTGGAGGTCGGCTCGCTGCCCGACATGCTGACCTTCACGCCCGACGGCAGCAAGGTGCTGGTCGCCAACGAAGGTGAGCCCGCCACCGACTATTCGATCGATCCGGAAGGGAGCGTCTCGGTGATTACGATGCCCGCCGCGTTCGCCTCCCCGCCCAGCGTGCAAACGGTCGGCTTCGCGTCGCTCGACAGCAGCGTCGATGAGCTGCGCGCGCGAGGCGTGCGCGTCTATGGTCCGGGCTCGACGGTGGCCCAAGACTTCGAGCCTGAGTACATCGCGGTCTCTGCCGATGGCAAGACGGCCTGGGTCACGCTGCAGGAGAACAACGCGCTTGCCATCATCGACGTGACGACCGCAACGCTGACGTCTGTCGTGCCGCTCGGCTTCAAGAACCACGCGCTGCTCGGTAACGAGCTCGACGCAAGCGATCGAGACGGCGCCATCGACATTCGTAGTTGGCCCATCTTCGGCATGTACCAGCCGGACGCGATCGCCGCCTACCAAGTCGCCGGCCAAACCTACCTCGTAACGGCCAACGAGGGCGACGCGCGCGAGTACGAAGAGCTGAGCGAGGCGCTGCGCCTCGGCAACGCCGACTACGTGCTCGACCCACTGCGCTTCCCCGACGCCGCGAGCTTGAAGCTAGAAAACAACCTGGGGCGGCTGAACGTCACCAGCCAGCTCGGCGACACCGACGGCGACGGCGACTTCGACGCCATCTACGCCTTCGGCGCGCGCTCGTTCTCGGTGTGGAGTGAAACGGGCGCCCTCGTCTACGATAGCGGGAGCGAGCTCGAGCTCCGAACCGCCAAGCGGTTCCCCGCCAATTTCAACGCCAGTAACACGAACAACACCTTCGACAACCGCTCGGACGACAAGGGTCCGGAGCCCGAAGCGGTCACCATCGGCGACGTGGGCGGCACGCCGTTCGCGTTCATCGGACTCGAGCGCGTCGGCGGCGTGATGGTCTACGACCTCACGCTGCCAGAAAATCCGCGCTTCGTAAGCTACGTGAACACGCGCGACTTTCTGGCTGACGTCGAAAGCGACGGCGGAGACCTGGGGCCGGAAGCGTCGGCGTTCATTGCCGCCGACGCGAGCCCCACCGGCAAGGCGTTGCTCGTGGTCGGCAACGAGATCAGCGGCTCGACCGCGTTCTTCGAGATCACGCCGCTCTACGGCGCCCCTTGAGCTTTCATCGCCCTGCGCCGCTCAGCGATGGGCGGCGCGGCGTGCGACCGTCACGGCCCGAAGCGACGCCAAACGCGCTGCACCCCTGAGTGGCGGACATTCGTCTCCTCGTCACGGAGGCGCTCGCGATGGGTCTCGATGGCGGCGGCGGCGGTTCCTCGCAGGTGGTCGAGCTGCACCGGTTTGTCGAGGAACGCGAAAGCACCGCTGTCTCGTAGCTCGATGGCGCTGACCACCCCGCACGAGCCGGACATCAGCACCACCGGCACGGTCGGCGCGACGACGAGCAGGCGCTGCAGCAGCTCGAGCCCGTCCATGTCCGGCATGCGCACGTCGCTCACGACGGCCTCGAAGTCGTGCTGCGTGAGCAGCTGTAGGGCCAGCCGACCGTTCGCCGCCTCGACCACCTCGAAGCCGGTCCGAGTGAGAGCGCGCTTGAAGGTTCGACGCAGCTCAGGCTCGTCGTCAACCAGGAGGACCCTGCCTCGTGCCTGCTGGATGTGCGGGGCCGCTGCCGTCTCACCGAAGGCCATGCTCGATTCCCATGACGCGGACGAGCGCAGCGCTCGCCCTCACGCCGTAAAGAACGGCTCAGCGCTGAGACTCTTGAGCGATCGAGCCCTCAAATCGCGACGACGATCATGAAAGTCTAGAAAGGCACCTTCACGGCCCGCGCTCCGCGTGACGACCTGCCACGCTCAGCCTGGCGGCTGCCCCAGCGCGAGACGCTCGTCCCAACCCGAGTCACGCCGGGACGCACGTTCGAAGGAATACTAAGTTAGGCGCGCGCCGGGGCCCCGCTCAACGTGAGGCGTAAGAGCGTGTGGTGCCGTTGCGAGCGTTGGTCAGCGTGAAAGCGCCGTCTGCGGTGACGACCGCGGAGATGAAATGCGCCGCGTCGGGGCCGGCGAGGTTGGCCGTGAGCGCCTCGGACGCGTTGTGCGCCGCGTCGTTGGCGGTGACCTGATGGAGAGCCCAGATGTCGCTGAGCCCGGGCGACGACTTCAAGACCTCGAACGTCGCGGGCGAGCCGCCCTTGCTGGCTCCGTTATTCATCACCGCCACGGTCGGCGCGAGCGCGTGCACGAGCTGGGGCGAATTGGAGATGTCCATGCCGTGATGGCTCACCTGGAACAGATCGGCTGCGCCCAGGCGGTTGGTCGGGCACATCAGAGCCTGCTCGGCCGCCCAGGTGAGGTCACCCAAGTCGACGAAATCGAAGGGGCCGAAACGCGCCACGAAGCCGACGCTCTGCGCGTTCTCGGCCCCTCCGTCTTGGTCTTTGGTCACGTTGCTGGGGCACAGCGGGTTCGCGCCGCCGCCCGCGAGGGGCGACGCGATCACCTTGCCTGCCGCCGTAACGAACGTGAGCTGAAGCGCACCTAGCTCCAGCACGTCGCCCGGCTTCAGCAGCGTGCGCTTGGAGCCCGCGAGCGTTACGTAGCCATTGAAGCCGCTGCCGCCCTCCACGCTGTCTCCATGATCGTAAAACCGCTCGATCGGCACGAGCGCGGCGAGCGCCGACGCACCGCCGACGTGATCGACATGGTAGTGCGTGATGATGAGGTGATGGATGCGGTCGGCGTGGGCTTGGTCCTTCAGCACCGCTGCGATGCGCTTCGCGTCGCGGTCGCCTCCGAAGCCGGTGTCGACCAACACCGTTTCGCCGTTCGGTGCCACGAGCAGCGTCGCGCCGCCGCCCTCGACGTCGATCCAGAACAAGCGCAGCGGCGCCGTGTCGTCGGGTGGCGCGCCCCCGACGCCGAGCTCCCCCGCGTCACCGTCGGGCCCGCCGCCGCTCGGCACCTGCAC
>JAEYWK010000064.1 GCA_023431345.1 Pseudomonadota bacterium | reverse complement strand
CCCGAAGGTGATCACCGGGCTGCACAAACAAACGAATAACCCGCTCCATAACGCGGATATGCACAAAACCGGTTTGCGTATCCTTTAGCATAATGCTGTAATTTCCGTTGGTAAGCGTATCTTCCTTTACAGCGCCCCAAAAAACCACATGATTCACCGGAAGCGTAACAGCAAGAGCACCGTCCTTTTCATTTTTAACCCGGAGTTCAATAGTGGCGGCAACTTCCTCCGCAAACACGGGCTTTAGTAAAACCAGGAACAGAAACAGAAAGAAGAATCGCTTCATTACAAACAAATATTACAGGGTTGACGGTTTGCCGGAATTATGGTTACTCCGCCATCACTACCTGCGTGGCCAATATATCGTCGAGTGTATCGCGCCGCCTCACCAGGCAGGGTTTATCATTTTTCACCAGCACTTCCGCGGGTTTGAACCGGGAATTATAGTTCGACGCCATTTCAAACCCATAAGCGCCGGCATTATAAAATACAAGATAGTCATCTTCCCGTATCTCAGCAACCATCCTGTCTTCCGCAAAAGTGTCTGTTTCACAAATATTGCCTACTATGTGATAACGGTGCAGCGCCGCCTCCGCATTGGATATATTCTCTATATGATGGTACGCGCCGTAAAACATGGGGCGTATCAAATGATTGAGCCCGCTGTTCACGCCGGCGAAACAGGTGTCTCCGGATTGCTTCAGTACATTTACCTGCACAATAAAATACCCCGCCTCACTCACCAAAAACTTTCCTGGTTCAAACCAAACCTGCAGTTTGCGGTTATAAAGTTTTTCTATTGCCTCAAATTCTTCTTTCACTTTTTTACCCAACTCCTCAATATCGGTTCCTGTATCCCCCGGAGCATAAGGTACTTTAAACCCTCCGCCGAGGTCAATGACTTCCAGTTCCGGGAAATGTGGAATCAGTTCAAACAAAACCTCAATACCCCGGGCAAATATTCCCACATCTTTAATTTCACTACCGGTATGGATATGCAGTGTACGAATGTGCAGTTTTTTTTCTTTCATCAGCTGAACTACCTTCTCTGTATCTTCCACAGGTATACCGAATTTGCTTTTATTGTGCCCTGTTGAAATTTTGAGGTTACCGCCGGCCATGATATTGGGCCGTAAACGTACGCCCACAGGATAGCCATGCCCGTATTTTTCGCCAAATTTCCGGAGGTTGGAAAGGCTGTCTATATTTATATGTACACCAAGGGCTGCGGCATCTTCAATTTCGCTGAAGGCAACATTATTGGAGGTATATAAAATTTGTTCCGGACGAAAGCCCGCTTTAAGCGCCAGTTGCACTTCATTAACCGAACTGCAGTCCGCATTACAACCAATATGTCTAATGTGTTTGAGCACGCTAACATTGGTAAGCGCTTTGCAGGCATAAAAAAATGTGGTATTGGTTTCCGCAAAAGCTTCCTGTAAGCGGCGGTATTGGTCGGTTATTCTTTCGGCGTGATATACATACAATGGCGTGCCGAATTCACCTGCTATTTTCAATAGTTGCTGATGCGTTAAAACCTGGGGCATAATAGTTGAATTCCTTTGGCTCTTGTTCTGTAAAAGGTAAATACCGAAAGCGGGAAAAACGAAACAGGTTATTTGTCACCCTATACTTTCACGCTACCTTTTATTAGGGTGAAAAATATTTTGCCAGCGAAATTACAGCAATAGCGCTAAAGCGGGAAATAGATTTGAGATTTGAGATTTGAGATTTTAAATTTCAAATCCCACCCCCCAGCTTCTTTCAAAAACCGATCCGGGGGCCAAACGGTTGATCCCTTCCTTCTCTGTTAACTGCTGACTGCTGTTTACCGAATCGGCAATTCCGCACCAAGGCTCTATACAAACAAAACCGGCGTCTTTTGCCGCCCATACGCCGAGGTATGGAAATCCGGAAAAATTAAATTCAATTCCTTTATCGTGTTTGGACGATCGCAAACGCACCACATCGGACCGAAGATTTTTGAAAACAAGCGCATCCCTGTAAAAAAGTTCTTTGTGCAACGGAAGTTTATTGGTATTCAGTAAAAAGGGTTCTGCATCGGTTTCTATTAACCCTTCGGCCGAAATGGGCCATCTGCCGGTATTTTCGGTTTTATTAAATTCAAGATAATAATCGTCATACCCCGTGCCCTCAACAATGGGCACTTTAAAAGCAGGATGTCCTCCCACAGAAAAATACATATCCCCGTTCCCTGTATTTTTAACCCTGTAGGTAACCGTCAGGCGCTGTTGCTGCAAATGGTATAAGATGTCAAAAACAAACTCGAAAGGAAATTTTTCGAGCGTACCGGCATTGCTGAGCAAACTGAAACCAACAGAAGATGTTGTTTGTTCAACAACGGTAAAATCCATATCCCGGGCAAAACCATGCCTGCCCAGTTGGTATGTTTTGTTATTATAATAATACGTGTTGTTTTTTAGTTCGCCTATAATGGGAAATAAAACCGGAGAATGCTTGCCCCAGAATGCGGGGTCCCCGCTCCACATGTATTCCAATTGCTCTTTTTTGTTATACAGGCTCACCAGTTCGGCCCCCTTTGCCTGTACGGTAACGCTGAGATGATCATTTTGGATGGTAAACGTATTGCT
>JAEYWK010000063.1 GCA_023431345.1 Pseudomonadota bacterium | reverse complement strand
CCGTTGCCCGCGGTCGCGCCATTGCCCGCGGTCGCACCGTTACCGGCGCCGCTGCCGCCCGCGCCCGCGTCGCCGCCCGCGCCTGCGCCGCCCTCACCGGTGGGATCCTCGTCGTCGTCGTCGCTCGGGTCGTTGGGATCGCGCTCGCCGTCGTCGACCACGCCGTCGAGGTCGGTGTCTTCGTCGCCATCACTCACGCCGCCGCCGTCCGTGTCCGGATTGAGCGGGTTCGTGGTGGTGGCGCCTTCGTCCCCGTCGGCCGTGCAGGTCATGGCCGCGGCGTTGGTCGCGGGGCTCTCGCAGTCTTTGCCCAGCTCGGTGCCGTCGAACAAGCCGTCGCCGTCCGAGTCGGGGTCGTTGGCGTTGATTTTACCGTCGCCATCCGTGTCGTCGGCGAAGTTGGGCTCGTCACCGTCGAGCACGCCGTCGTCGTCCGTGTCGGCGTCGTTCGGATCGGTGCCGATGGTGTCTTCGGTAGCGTCCGACAAGCCGTCGCCGTCCGAGTCGTCGAGCGTGCCGTCGTCGTCGCCGTGGCCCAGCGTCGGGTCGGTCTCGCCGTCGTCTTTCACGCCGTTGAGGTTCGTGTCTTCATTGCCGTCGGTCACGCCGCCGTGATCGGTGTCGGGGTCGATGGGGCTGGTGGTGGTCGTGCCGCCGTCGCCATCGGGCACGCAGTGCTTCTTGCTCAGATCGGTCGCAGGGTCGTCGCAGCCCAGGCCCAGCTCGGTGCCGTCGTACAGGCCGTCGTTGTCCGAGTCGGGATCGCTGACGTTCCGCGTGCCGTCGCCGTCGCTGTCGTCGGCGTAGTTCGGCTCGTCGCCGTCGAGCACGCCGTCGTCGTCCGTGTCGGCGTCCTGCGGATCCGAGCCGATCGCTGCCTCTTCGCCGTTGGTCAAGCCGTCGCCGTCGTCGTCCAGCAGCGTGTCGTCGTCGTCACCGTGGCCGACGGTCGGGTCGGTTTCTCCCGCGTCGATGGCGCCGTTGTGGTTCACGTCCTCCGAGCCGTCTCTGACGCCGCCGCCGTCAGTGTCGGGGTTGAGCGGGTCGGTCTTGGTCTCACCGCCGTCCGCGTCGGGGATGCAATGCCTCGAGCCCGGCGCCGTGCCCTCGCCGGAGCAATCCAGGCCGAGCTCCGTTCCATCGAACAAGCCGTCGTTGTCGGAGTCGGGGTCGAGCGCGTTGATGCGGCCATCGCCATCCGTGTCGTCGGCCGGATTCGGCTCGTCGCCATCGGCGACACCGTCGTCGTCGCTGTCGGCGTCGTTCGGGTCGGTGCCGATCGCGATCTCCGTGTCGTCGGGGATGCCGTCGCCGTCCGTGTCGTCGCAGTTGGCGACGCAGCCGCAGGTATTGTCCGGCAAGCACTCGGGGTTCGTCGGGTTCTTGCAGTCGGCGTCGGCGAGGCACTCTACGCACACCTTGGGCGACGCCGTCGTGTCGCAGACCGGCGTCGGCGCCTGACACCCGGCGCTACTAGCGCAGCCGTCGACGACCACCTCCGTGGGAGGGACGCCGCTGCCGTTGCCGTTGCCATCGGTCGGGTACTCGCTGCTGGGAGCGCCGAGCTCGCCGCTCGCCGTCACCACGGCTTGATTCAGGATCGACCCCGACGCGGTGGCGTCGATGGTGACCCGGAACTTGATCACGGTCGATTCGCCGATATCGAGCGAGCCGCCCTGAGCGGCGCCGGCGCCCTGACCGAGCCGCGCGCGGATCGTGCGCGCGCCGGGGTCGTACTCTGCCTGGTCGTCGCCGGCCGCGTCCGTCTTGGCGCCCGCGTTGTCACCGGAAGCGATGGCGATGCTGCCGGGGACGTAGGTCACGCCGAGCGGGAGGGGGTCGGTCATCAACGTGCCGACCGAAGCGTCGTTGCCGGTGTTCGTGACGGTGACCGTGTACTCGAGGGTGTCACCCGGTAAGAGCGGCGCGCCGTTCACGTCCACGAACGTCTTGCCGGAGGTGGTGAAGTCCGGCTTGAAGGTGGAGATCGAGGTGACGAACGCGCCCAAGACGTAGGTGTCGCCATTGGCCACGCTCGAGGCGGCGATGGTGGCCGACGTATCGCCCGGCTCGAGCTGCGGCTTGACGTTGACGACGTCGATGTCGATGCCGGCCATGCTGCCTGGCCCGCCGCTGAGGCGTGGCAAGTCACCGGGCGTGGACACCAGCGCGCCCAGGTTGCTGCGCGTGCTGTTGAAGAAGTTGTCGACGGGGTTGGCGGCGTTGCTGAGCGCGGTGCCGTTGAACAGCAGCTGGTCGCCCACGTACTGGTTTTCTCCCTCGTACGCGATCACGCCCAGCTTGGCGTCGAAGCCCGCGAACGGCACGAAGAAGCCGTCGAGGGTCACCTCGACCTTGGCGTTTGCGCCCTGCTGCACGAGGTCGAAGCCGTCGAACAGCGCCAGGTTGCGCGGGGGGTCGCTCGGGCGCGAGTAGAAGACGACCATCACCCAGCCCACGAGCGGATCGTCGCTGTTGAGGGCGTCGAGCTCGACCGAGCCCACGTTGCTGATGCGATAGGCGCCCTCGCCGCTGGCTTGGAGCAGCGTCGTGACGTCGGCGGTCGACTGGTACCAGGCCCGCGTGCCGCGCGTGATGTAGCGCTCCTCGTCTGCCGTCACCAGCTGGCTGATGGCCGGCGTCGCGCCGGGGCGCTCGATCAGCACGTTGGGATCCGTCGACATCGTCCCCGCCAGCATGCCGGCCCAGTAGATGCGGGCGTAGGTGATGGTGGCGTCGGCGGGAATGTCGAGCACGGCGGTGCTGCGGGCCTGGGCCGCCGTGAAGTCGTTGTCGGCGGTGGCGAGGCCGTCCATCGGCCAGTCCGCGCGCCAGAACGCGTCCGGCGCGGTGTCGTTGACGTTCTGACCGCCGCCGGTTTGGCAGCTCACGCTGCTGCCAGCGAGCGGAGCCGGCACGGTGACGTTCGTGGCGCACTCGTAGCCGAGGGTGTTGCCGAACAGCACGAAGTCGCCGCGCTGGTCGACCTGCTTGCGCAGTTCTGGCTCGGCGAGCGCGATCTGAGCGGAGAGGCCCGCCGACAGAGCGAGCAAGCTAGAAATAAGGCGTTGGTGTCGCATGTAGTGCTCGTCGCTCACTCGGAGAGTGGGCTGTCGTCTTTCTCGAGGATGTGGAACTCGACGCGGCGGTTGTTCTGACGACCGGCGTCGGTGTCGTTGCTGTCGATGGGCTTGGTCATGCCGAGCCCCTTGGATTCGAGGCGCGACTTGGCGATGCCGTGGTCGACGAGCCACTTCATCACCGACGCCGCGCGGCGACGGCTGAGCTCCAGGTTGTGGTTGGCGCCGCCGCGGCTGTCGGTGTGACCTTCGACGCTGAGCTTGGTGAGCTCGGGGTGCTCGCTCATCAGCGCGAGCACGGCCTGCAAGATCTTGTCGCTCTCCGGGCGAATCTTGGCGCTGTTGTTCTCGAACTCCACGCGCTCGAGGATCTTGATCTGCCCCTGCTCCACGCGCGCCGCGGGGCAGCCGTTCTTCTTCGGATCGCTGTCGCGCGGTCCGGGCGCTTTGGGGCAAGCATCTTCCGGATCGATGATGCTGTCTTTGTCGGTGTCCTTGGGCAGGGGGCAGCCGCGGGTCAGCGGATCGGTCGTCCTGACGCCGGGCTCGTCCACGCACGCATCTTCGTCGTCGAACACCCCGTCTTGGTCGCGGTCGGGGCGCGGGCAGCCGTGCTGCTTCGGGTCGTCGCTCGCCACCCCGCGCTCGTCCGGGCAGGCGTCGTCGGCGTCGAAGATGCCGTCACCGTCGCGATCGCCCGGCCGCGGGCAGCCGTGCTGCTTCGGGTCGTCGCTCGCCACCCCGCGCTCGTCCGGGCAGGCGTCCACGGCGTCCAAGATGCCGTCTTTGTCGCGATCGGGCTGCTCGAGCGGCCGCAGCACCAGCGGCTCCTTGGCGGGCTCGGGCGCCCACTCGAGCGACAGCAGCCCGCGAAACTGGGGTGCGCCGAAGCCGCGGGTCAGGCCGGGGCCAAAGCCGGCGCCGAGGCGCCAATCATCGCCGACTTTGTAGTGGACCCCGAAGATCAGCTCGAACGGCGTCTCGCGCCGGGAAAAGAAGGCGTCACCCTCGGTGATGACGGTGGAGCCGAACAGCTCCGGCCCGAGCACGAGCTTGCCGCTATCGCTGCGGTAGCCGATGGCGGCGGCGACCACCGCTTCCGTGCCCTGGGTCGAGCCGTTGAAGCCCTCGTCGTTCGCGCGGTAGAGCACGCCGAGCTTGGCGGAGTACGCCAGGTTGCCCACGTCGCCGGCGAGCAGTAGCCGCGGCAAGACGCGCACCTGGCCGTCGCTGGCGAAGGCGTCGCGATTCCCGGTCGGGACGAACACGGCGACGCCGCCGGCGAGCGAAACGGGTGAGCGGTATTTGCCGAAGAGCCGCAGATCGGCCGCGAGCCGCAGGTCGCCGAGCGCGGCACCTTCACTGGCCTCGAAGCGCACGCCGTTCAGCGTCCCTCCCTCGCCGGCTTGATCGGCCAAAACCGGCAAATTGACGCCCAAGCGCAGGCGTTCGCCGAGCATCAGGCTGCCGCCCACGTGCACGAACAGCTGGTGCTCGATGATGTTTCGCGCTGCCTCACCGTCGCGGTCGTAGAGCACCAGCGGCTTCTCGCCCCAATCGCCGGTGGCGCCGAGCACGACGCGCCCGTGCCCGCGCATGTCGAGCGAGTCGGCGGCGAACCAGTCGCTGCCGCGCTCGGCCGGGTCGAAGCGATCGATGGCAAAGCCGGCGCTCTGAGCGCGGGCGACGGACGGGAGCACGGAGGATGACAGCAGGACCGCCAAGGCAGCGGCGGCCCGGTGCGACGAAGCAAGCGACATAGGGCGTAGCAGGCTAGTCGATCATGACGCGCGGGTCACGGGCTCGACAGCAACGCGAGGCTCGCAGCCGCCTGGCTTCCAGCCAGCAGCGCGCGCGCTTCTATGAGTGACGCGGCGCCGCCGAGCTCCGTCACGAAGCCGTCGAGCTCGCTCCGCATGCGCATCAACTGCTGCAGCCGGGCCGCTTTCGATACGGCGGCGCCGACGGCCGCCTCCGCCGTGGCATCGGGCCACGCCCAGACCTCGGCCGCGCGCTCGAACAAACTTTGATAAGCGCGGTGGTCGAAACGCAGCGCCAGCTGGTCGAGGAGCAAATGCGGAATCCCCGCGCCCAGCACGCGGCGCAGCAGCCAATTGACGATGTTCATCGACAGGCTCTGGTTGCCGCTCGGCAGCGGATGGGTGCGCACGAAACGGTAATGAAAAGAGCCGAGCGCGCTCAGCGCCGCCCGCACGTCACGCGCGTCGACGGCCGACGCGGCGCGCGCCAGGTCGCCGAACAAGGCGTCGAAATGGGCGCCTGTGAGCGGGCGCGGCGGGAGAAACCAGGGGCGCAGCTCGGGCTCGTCTTCGGCGCGCGCGTGCACCACGCGCCCCAGGTCCAGACCATCCATGACGACGTGCCGCTCGGCGTCGAGCGCGCCCGCGTCACCGACGCTCTCGGCGAGGAGCTGCCAGTAGTGCGTGCCCCCGAGCAGCGGTACGCTGACGCGAGCGCCGCTCGTGATGATCAGCTCCTGGCCGCGGCGCTCGGTCGTGGTCTCGGCCTCGTAGAAGACTCCCGGTGTCGGCCGCTTCCGACCGAGCGCGCTCGCCGGCAAGTAGAACGAGCTCCGCTGCGAGCCATCAACCACCTCACCGACGAGCAGCCGCTCGTGCAGCTCCAGGAGCAGCTGCTGGAGCGCGGCGGCGCTGTTCGGCAAGCCTCGACGTTCGAGGTGCTCGCGAACGGCGCAGCTGTTCTTCCAGTAGCTGCGAACGACTTCGTAGGGCGAGCCGGGGAAGCGCACGAGCTCCGACGCGGGCAGGCGCGCGTCCAGAGCGGCCACCGCGACGGGCGCGAAGATCACCTTCGAGAACGCTTGCTCGATGAACGAGCTCGCGTCGGCTCCGAGCTCTAGCAGCAGGCGCGAGGAGCGCGCCGGCAGCGCCGCCAAGGCCCGGCGCACCGTGTCGTGCGGTAGCCCTGCGAGAGGCAGGCTCGCTCCGCTCGGCAAGGCGATGGCGGGGCCCGATGCCAGCCGCACCACGCTCGCCCCGGGGGCGGCCACGAGCTCGTCGGTCGGCTCGGGCCAGAAGCGACACCGCGGCCGATCGAACAGGTAACCGTCGTCGCTCTTCGGCAGCGCCTCGACGAACGCTCGGTACTCGGCGGCGAGCTCGGGCCTCATTGCAGCGCGTCTCTCAGGCCCGCCTCGCTGGGGGCGACGAGCGTGAAGCCGGGCGGAGTTTCGAGCGCTCCGACCGGATAGGGGGCGTCACGGTAGCGCGCCGTAACCTCGGCGAGACGCTCACGCAAGACGCCCGATTTCGGATCCAGCCCGCGCACCACGCACAGGCCCGAAGGCGCGGTCGCGACGACCTTGACGCTTAGCTCGGGCCGCAGCTCGCGCAAAATCACGACCACCTTCCACACGTCGCCGACCCAAAACTTGGTGCGGCGCTCGCGGCTCGCCGTGAGCGGGAAAATTGGCAGGCAATCGTGGAGCACGATGGTGCCGTTCGGCTCCGACCAAGCCTCGACGTTGATGAAATCGCGCAGGGCATACTCGAACCAGTGCATGCCGTCGATGAAGGCCATGTCGAGGCGGTGCGGGCCCAGCACCTCGGTGCGCGTGCGCTTCGCGAAGAAGTCGTCGCTGGTCTCGTGGAAGACGCGGGCGCGCGGCGGCACGAGCTCGGGCCGTAGCTTCGAAGCGTCGGGGTCGATGCCGATGGCGCGCTCGGCGGTTCGAGCGAACGCCAGCGTGGCGCCCGTCTCGACGCCGATCTCCAGGTACGAGCGCGGCTGCGTGAGCTCGTGGAGCCGCTTGAGCACCTCCCGATAAGGCGGGCCAGGCAAGCGCAGGCTGGCGAGCGCGCCTTGGGCGCCGGGAAAGTCGGGGAAGCGCTCGAGCACTGCCAGCAAGAGCTGAGCGGCGCGCTCCGGCTCGCGCAGCGCCTGAGCCATCTGGGCTCGGTAGAACAGCGCCGCGAGGTGCGCGGGCTCTTTCGCCAGCACCTGCTCGACGAGCTCGACGCCGCGCGCCTGCTCGCCGAGACCGAAGAGGGAAGCCGCGTGCGTCAAGGTCAGCGCCGCGCTCTCGGGTCCGCCATACGCCTCACACAGGCGAGCGGCGTAGTCCAAGCTGCCCAGGCGCAGCGCCTGCGCCGCCAGCAGCACGAGGTCCGCGGCCTCGAGCTCGCCCAGCGCCGCGCGCAGCGCCTCGGGCGAGGCCAAATAGTCAGGGCTGCCAGTCACGAACCGAAAATAGCGCGACCACGCGCCGTTGGGGGGCTCGGCGCGCCGACAATCGACAGGGCCGCCTCACAGTGGAGGCAGCCCGCCCGCGCGGCCGAGCCCGCTCAGCGAGATCGCCCCCAAGCCCAGCGGCGCCAGCGCCTGCAGGTTGAGCGCGTCGAGCCGATACGTCCAGACCTCGTTCTCGACCTCGCTCCGCAGCGTGAGCGCGGTCGTGACGCGCTGGGGTCCGCTGAGCCGGAACTTCTCGAGCTGCATGCCGCTCTCGGCGGCGCGCGCGCGCATCAGCGGATTCTTGAAGAGGGTGTCCGCGAGGCGGCCGGTGTCTACCCACAGCCGCAGGTGCTGCTTGTCGGGCAGCGCCGCGAGCGACGACTGATGCGCGGCGTCGTCCTTCAGCGTCCGATCGCCTTTGCTGAACGCAGCCTCCGCACGGTCACACAGCGTATTGCCGCCGGCGGTGATGAACAGGTACTTGTCGAAGAACTTGACGCGCAGGCTGATCGGCAGCGGCATGCCCCGTGGCGCGAGCGCGAAGCCCGGCCCGTCTTCGCTGACGGTGACCTCGCGCACCGCCGGCAAGAGCTTTTGCTTGAGCTGAGCCGCCAGCCGCTTGTACTCGCTGTCGTCTTTCAGCTGCATCACCCAGCTCACGTTGAATTTGGCGGCGGCCTGCGCACCTCCGCTGAGCAAGCTCGGGTCGAGGGCGATGTCGCTGGACGCGGCGAGCGACATCACGGCCTCGTCGCCGAACCCGTCGATCAACCTCGCGACGCTGACACCGAGCAGCTGCTCCAGCTGGGCCAGGCCCTGCTCCGCTTCACGCTTCGAGCGCGCGTCGGTCGCTTCCAGCTGCTCGAACAGCAGCTTCTGCACGTCGGCGCCCTTCATCTTCGTCTGCGTCTGCAGCGCTAGGTAGGCGAACGTCTCGGCGGGCAAGCGGCTCGGTAGCTCGAGCTTGGCGGGGGCTTCGTACGTGCTGCCCTTCGGCAGCTTGCTACCGATGATTCGTCCACTGAGGCTGGTGACGAAGCCGGCAGGCTTGACCACGAGCGTGCCGGTCACGGGCCCGGCAGGCTTGAAGTAGCTGTCGACCAGCTCCTTGACCTTGGCGTCGTCGATGCTGGAAAACACCGTCGGATCCAGGAACGCGGACACGCGCGCCTTGCTATCGAAGTCTTTGACCGCCGCTTGGTACGACGGGTTGGCCTGCACCGCCGCCGCCCCTTGCTCGATCACCTTGGCCAGATCGGCGACGAACGTCTCGCTACCGAAGCTCAGCAGCTGGTGCTCCGGGAACCACACCAGCACCTCTTTGCCGCTGCCCATCTCCACGTCGACGAGGCCTTTCAACAGCAGGTCTTGTCCGACGCTCGATTGCAGCTGCTTCTTGTTCAACAAATAGCGCTTACCGGTCTGCCCCAGGGCGCCGGAGGCCACGAAGCGCGGCGACTTCAGCAGCGCCTCGACCGGCTTCGCGCTGGCAAAGCCGATGGCGAACGCGGCCTCGGCCTGCGACGAGAGCTTGCGACCCGCGAAGCCGATCGAGCGCGACGACACCAAGAACGCGCGCGCGTCATCCAGTGAGATATCGAAGGCCTTGGCGATGGAGTCGGCGGTCTCGTCGAACACCTTCTTGTCGTCGCGCAGCGAGGTGTCGAGGTACTCGACGTCTTTGAAATCGACGATCAGCTCCGGCAGACTCGAGACCTCGATCAGCATCTCGGAGTCGCGCGGCATGGTGGCGGCCATCTTGGGTGCGCCGCCGCCAGCGAAGAACATCAGGTACGCGCCGATGGCGCTGCCGGCTAGGAACACCACGAGCACGCCGACCAGCCCGAAGATCAGCAGCCCACGGCCGCTCTTCTTCTCACCCGGCACCGTGCGACGCGCGCCGCCCACCGCCGCTTGCGCCGGTGGTCCATAACCGGGCGAGGTCGGGCCAGGGGGCGGGCCGTAGCCAGGCGCCGTCGGGCCCGGTCCCGGGCCGTAGCCGGGTGCGGTCGGACCGGGAGCGCCGCCGTACGCGGGAGGCGGACCGTACTGCGTGGGAGGAGGACCGTAGCCAGCAGCTGGGGGACCATAGCCAGCAGCTGGGGGACCATAGCCAGCCGGCGCAGCGGTGCGCTGCGCGAGCGCCTGCGCGAACGCGGGGATCTGATGCAGCGGCCACCACTGATTCTGACCGACCGGACATACGTTGCCCTGCGTGAGCTCGCCCGACGCGATCATCGCAGCGATGCGCGCTTCCTCGAAAGGTCCTTCGGGAGCGCCGCCGCGGTTCAAGTAGAACATGACCGGCCACGGTAGACCGGCGCCCTCATCCTTTCAATCGCCGGCCACGTTTCCGTGCGATTGCACGCCTGCAGCGGCAGCGCTTTCAAGTGCACGTCGGACGCAGCCAGCGCTCAGGCGCCGCCCGCGCTCACTTCACGACGGCGGGGTCGACTCCGCAGTCGACGAAGGTCATCGAGGTCGTGATCTTGAAATTGGAGCCGGAAGGGTGTCGCTCGGCGTTGAACAGGTCGAGGCTGTACACTTGGCCCACCACGAGGCCAGCGCTGGCGGCGAGCTCGTCGAGCTTCACCGAGCCGGGCATGGCGGAATGAATGCCGGCGAGGTCGATGACGAGCTTCTTGTCGATGAAGACCCACAGATCATCGTCGCCTTCGAACTCGAAGATCTCGCCCCCCCGATACTGAAACTTGGTGTGAAGCTCGGTAGTGAATCCGAAGTTGTGGTTCTTGCCGTCTTCGCCGTAGTCCTCGAAATTGCCGAAGCCCCGGTCGTCTACCGGGAAGTACAGCTTGGAGGCGAACACGCGCGTCGCGCCGTCTGCGCTCGGAGCCAAATGAAAGCCGACGAGGTACGCCAGATTGACGCCCGGAACGTCATTATACCACGCGGCAAACGCCTCCGGGCCGCTGAGACCGACGCCGTTCATCGTGTAGTCGCCCGCGACGTTTTCGGGGCTATAGACGGGCTTACCGTCGTCGCCCAAGGTCTCCAGCACCGTACCGCGAGGATTGCCGCAGCAGTAGTGAGAGCCGAAGTCGGGGTGCCCGGCTCCGGGCGGCGTCGTCGCCGTCTTATCCCAGCCGACGAAGTCGCGCACGACGCCCCACAGCGTATCGCCGCAGCCCATCGCGTTCTCGAGCGTGCTGCCAGGGCCCACGCTCTGCGAGTCGTAGGCGGGGCCTTGGCAGTACTGTCCGGTGGTGCCGTCGACCGCGGGGCCTTGGCACGCGCGCGAAGGCCAGGTGTCTTCGCCGCTGCCGAGCGGTGGCGGGTTGGGGAGCGCGCCACTGCCGCCCAGCACTAGCCCTGAGCTGCCGCCGCTTGAGCTGCCGCCAGACGCCGACGGGCGCCCGTCTTCGGTGCTGCCCGCTGCGGAGCAGCCGAGCGATGACAGAGCGAGCAGCGTCAGCGCGGCCGAGCGCTCCCCACCGCGTGGCTTAAACCTAGGGATCCCGAACATTGGTGGTCCAATTTCCACTGCTCCCACCGCAGCGGGCAGCAGAGTCAGGCCGCTATAACATGAACCGGCGCTCAGGCGCCTCAGTGGGGTGAAACGCGGCGGCAGTCAGCGGCGAATCGCCGGCAAGAGCGCGGCCGCGACGGGACCGGACTCGGTACGCGGCTTGCAAAAGCCGTCACCATGAACGCCACCAACGAGCACGACACGCCGGACCTCACCTCCCTCACCCAGCTGCGTGACGAGATTCGCGTCCGCGTGCACCTCGCCCAGCTGGACGCGAAGGACAAATGGCAAGAGCTCGAGTCGCAGCTGATGAGCCTCGAGCACCGCGTGACCTCGGAAGGCGGCAGCGTCCTCGGCGCCACCGCGCAGCTGGCGAAAGAGCTCAAGCAGTCGCTGATCGACTTCCGCCAGCGCCTGTCGGCGTGAGCGTCACGCCCGAGCCCTCGGCCCTCAGCTCGCAGCCCGACCTGGCTGCTGCGCGAACACGTCGCGCAGCACGGCCGCGGTCGGCGTCTTGAGCCGCGCCGCAGCGCGCGGAGGCGCAGCGGCGATCAGCTTCCCCCCGCGCTCACCGCCCTCCGGACCGAGCTCGAGCAAGTAGTCGGCGCCCGCCAGCACCTCCGGGTGGTGCTCGATGACGACCAGGGTGTCCCCCCGCTCCACGAGCCGAGAGAGCACCGACATCAGCCGCGCCACGTCGGCCAGGTGCAGGCCAGTGGTCGGCTCGTCGAGCACGTACAGCGTATTGCCCTGCGCCGGAGTCTGCGTGAGCTCGGCCGCCAACTTCAGGCGCTGCGCCTCGCCGCCAGACAGCGTGTGGGAGCCTTGCCCGAGCGCGATGTAGCCGGCGCCCAAATCGCACAAGGTGCGGAGCGGGGCCGCTACGGTCGGGTGGTTCTCGAACACGCGCGCAGCTTCTTCGGCCGTGAGCTTCAGCACCTCGCCGATGCTGCGCTGCATGTAGCGCACCTCCAAGGTGCGCGGCTCGAAGCGCAAGCCGTCGCAGGTGGGGCACGCCGACACCACGTCGGGCAAGAAGCTCATCTCGTGAGTGATGGCGCCCTGCCCTTCGCAGGTGGGGCACTGCCCACCGCGGCCCGTGTTGAACGAGAAGCGTGACGGCTCGAAGCCGCGCACCTTCGCGTCGGGCGTAGCCGCAAAAATGCGGCGAATCTGGTCCCAGATGCCGAGGAAGGTCGCGGGCACGGAGCGCGGCGTGCGCCCGATCGGCGACTGATCGACCGACACGGCGCGCTTCAAGACCGAGCCGCCCACGAGCTTGTCGAAAGGACCGGGCAGCTCCGTAACGAGCCCCAGCTTCTGCCGCAAGGCCGGCAGCAGCACCCTGCGCACCAGCGTGCTCTTGCCCGAGCCGCTCACGCCGGCCACCACCGTGAACCGCGCGAGCGGGACCGACACCTCGACGCTCTTCAGGTTGTGCGCGCGCGCTCCGCTGAGCACCAGCATCTCGTGCTTCGGCGAGAGCGGCAGCGGCTCGCGGAGCGCGGGCGGACGAGAGAGCGCGCGACCCGTGGGAGAATCGGCCTGGGCGCACACCGCCTCGGGGCGGCCCGAGGCGACGATGCGGCCTCCGCGCGAGCCGCCGCCCGGCCCCAAATCGACGAGGAAGTCGGCGGCGCGGATGGTGTCCGAGTCGTGCTCCACGACGACGACGGTCGAGCCCAAATCGACCAAGCTGCGTAGGTTCTGGAGCAAACGCCCGGTGTCACGCGGGTGCAGGCCGATCGTCGGCTCGTCCAGCACGTAGAGCGCACCGGTGAGGCCCGCGCCGAGCTGCGCCGCCAGGCGCAGGCGCTGCATCTCCCCGCCCGAGAGCGTCGCCGCCGAGCGATCGAGGCTCAAGTAGCCGAGCCCGACCTCCGACAAGAAGCGCACGCGGCGCAAGAGCTCGGCCAAGATCGGCTCCGCCACGCGCGCGCGCTCACCGGTGACGCGCAGCGACTCGAGGCGCGTCAGCAGGCTGGCCACGGAGCGAGCCACCAGCTCGTGGTAGCGCTCGCCGTCGAAGCGCGCGGCTCGCGGAATGGGTGACAAGCGCGCGCCGGCGCAGTCCGGGCACACCACCGCCTCCACCGCGACCGGAGCCGCCTTCTTGCGACCGCGCTTGGCCGCCGGCTCGGTCTCGAGCACGCCCGCGCCTTCGCAGCGCTCGCAGCGCCCCTGCTTGGTCGCGAACGAGAACCAGCGCGGGTCGAGCTCGGGCGCGGAGAAGCCGCAGTGCGGGCAAGCGCTCTGCAGCGAGTAGAGCTGCTCCTTTCCCGTCGCGTCACGCAGCTTGACGCTCCCTGCGCCGAGCTCGAGGGCGCGCGCCAAATCCTCGCGCGTCGTGCGCTTGGCATCGATCTTCGGCACCACGACGAGGTCGATGGTGTGCTCCTTGGTCTTGGCCAGGCGCGGCGGCTCGCCGGTGCTGACGAGCGCGCCATCACACACGGCTTGCTCGATACCGCCCCGCTCCGCGGCCGCGAACACGTCGAGGTACGTCCCCTTGCGGGCCCGCACCACGGGCGCGAGCAGCATTTGCCCTGCCCCGTGCCGCCTCACGTTGGCGAGCACGGCCTCGGGCGTGGTGTGCGAAATGGGCTCGTCGTGCGTGGGGCAATGCAGCGTCGCGAGCTTGGCGAACAGCAGCCGCAAATAGTGCGCGACCTCGGTGACGGTAGCGACCGTCGACTTGGCCCCCGCGCGCGTGGTGCGCTGCTCGAGCGCGATGGATGGCGGCACGCCGCTCACGCGATCGACGTCGGGGCGCGGCATGGTCGGCAAAAACTGCCGAGCGTACGGCGTGAGCGTCTCCAGAAAGCGCCGCTGCCCCTCCGCGAACACCACGTCGAACGCGAGCGAGCTCTTGCCCGATCCGCTCGGGCCCGTCACGACGCTGAGCTTGCCGTGAGGAATCTCGATCGAAGCGTCTTTCAGGTTGTGCTCGCGAGCGCGCACCACGCTCAGCGTGCGGGGCGCGCTGGGGGACGCCGTCCCAGCGCGCCGCTCGGCCTTCTTCAGGCGCGGGCGGCGGCCGCTCGCGAAGTAGTCGGCGAGGGCGAGCACCGTCTTGGAGTCGTGGCTCGAGAGCTCACGAGGCGGGCCCGCTGCGAGCAGCAAGCCACCGCGACTGCCGGCGCCGGGCCCCAAATCCAGGACGTAATCCGCGGCCGCGATGAGCGCGAGGTCGTGCTCGACGACGAGCACGCTGCCGCCCGCGGTCACGATCGCGCCCAGCGCCTGGAGCACTTGCTTCACCTCGTCGGCGTGAAGGCCCGCGCTCGGCTCGTCGAGGATCAGGAGCGTGCCCCGGAGCTCTTCGCTGAGCGCGCGCGCCAGCTTCAAGCGCTGCGCTTCACCGCCCGAGAGCGTCGTCAGCGGCTGACCGATGCGCAAGTAGCCGAGGCCCAACAGCGAGAGCGGCCCGAGCGCGCGCTGAATCGGCGCCTCGCGCTGAAAGACCTCGAGCGCGCGCTCGACGGTCATCTGCAGCACGTCGGCGATGCTCACCCCCGCGCGCTCCACCGCGAGCACCTCGGGCTTGAAGCGCAGCCCCTGGCAAACCGGGCAGACGAGCCGCACGTCGGCCAGAAATTGCATCTCGACCGTCTCGAAGCCTTCACCCGAGCAGGCTTCGCAGCGGCCTCCTTCCACGTTGAACGAGAAGTGTGAGGCGGTCAGGCCGCGGGCCGCCGCCGACGGCTCCTTGCCGTAGAGCGCGCGGATCGCGTCCCAGGCCTTGGTGTAGGTGGCCGGGTTGCCGCGCGAGGTGCGACCGAGCGGCGATTGATCGACGAGGGCCACGCGCTTCAGCTGCTCTTGGCCGCGGAGGGAGTCGAACGCGCCCGGCAGCTCCTCGTCGAAATCACCGAAATGGCGTGCGAGCGCGCGGTACAAGATGTCGACGCTCAGCGAGCTCTTGCCGGAGCCGCTGGGACCGGTGACCGCGCACACCACGCCGAGCGGCACGTCGACGTCGACGCCGCGCAGGTTGTGCGAGCGCGCGCCGCGCAGCTGCAGAAAGCCGCTCGGCGCGCGGACCGGCTCGTCGCGCCGCGCCGCCCCCGCGAGCGCCCGCGCCGTGGCCGTCTTCGCAGCGCGAGCTCGTTCGGGGGTGCCATCGAAGACGACGCGCCCGCCGCCCGCGCCCGCGCCCGGCCCGAGCTCGAGCACGCGATCCGCCGCGCCGATCAGCGCCGGATCGTGCTCCACGACGAGCACGATGTTGCTCCGCTCGGCGAGCTCTCGGAGCAGCTCCGCGAGCGCCGCTACGTCGCTCGGGTGGAGGCCGACGCTGGGCTCGTCGAGCACGAACAGCGCGTTGTGCAGCGACGTGCCGAGCGCAGCCGTGAGCGTGACTCGCTGCGCTTCACCGCCCGAGAGCGTGCGCGCTTGACGGTCGAGCGTGAGGTAGCCGAGCCCGACGCGCTCGAGGTACGCGAGGCGGCTCGACAGCTCACGCCGGGCCAAGTCACCCTGGGCCGTCGTCGTCTGCAGCGCGTCGATGCGCGCGCGAGCGTCGCCGATCTCGAGCGCGTGGTAGTCAGCGATGCTGAGCCCTCCGACGCGGTACGACAGCGCGGTGGGGTTCAAGCGCTTGCCGCCGCAGGCCGCGCACTCGTCGTACGAGCGGTAGCGCGAAAGCAGCACGCGCACGTGCATCTTGTAGGTCTTGGTCTCGAGCCACTTGAACCAGCCGAGCACGCCGGGGAACAGCCCTTTGTGCCAGCTGCCGTCGCCCTCCAGCAGCAGCTGCTGCTGCGCGGGCGAGAGCGAAGAAAACGGCGCGTCGCTCGGGATACCGTGACGCTTGCAGAGCTTCTTCACCTCCGCGCGCTCCCACTTCGTCGAGTTACCGCGCCACGGCCGCACCACGCCGTCGTCGATCGAGCGCGAAGGATCGGGGATCACCTTCGCCAGATCCACGCCGAGCGTGCGACCGAAGCCGCGGCACGTCGTGCACGCACCGACCGGCGACTCGTAGCTGAAGAGCCCGGCGCGGGCCGCTTCCATCGGCGCGGCGCAGGTGGGGCACGCGAGCCCGCGACGCAGCTGGAAGCTCTGCGCGCCGACGTGAGCTTGAAGCAAGCCCGAGCCCTGCTGCCACGCCGCCTCGACGGCGGCGCCGACGCGCTCCCGTTCGCGACCAGAAGCGATGCGGTCGACCACGACGTCGAGCGAGCCTTGCTTGGCCGCGACCGACGGCTTGACGGCGTCGATGTCGCGCGCCTCGCCGCCGAGCCAGAGGCGCCGATAGCCATCTCGGGCCAGCTGCTCGCGCACCTCCAGGTACTGCTCGCGGTTCTTGATCGGCTGCGCGTAGCTGACGATGAAGCGCTGCTCTCCCGCGAGCTCGGCGATGCGAGCGGTCGCGCGCTCCACCGTGAGCTCGACGCCAGGCAGCCCGTGCTCGGTGCAAACGGGCGTCGCCTCGCGCAGGAAGAGCGCCGCCAAGTACGGCTCGATGTCGGCCATGGTGGCGACGGTCGAGCGCGAGCTCTTCACGGGCGCGCGGCGGTCGACCGCGATGCCGGCCGGGACCGGCTCGAGCTTCGTCATGGGCGGGCGCTCGAGCCGCTCGAGAAACTGGCGCGCGTAGGGGCTGAAGCTCTCGACGAAGCGGCGCTGGCCTTCCGCGTACAGCGTGTCGAGCGCCAAGCTGCTCTTACCAGCGCCGCTCACGCCCGTCACAGCGACGATTTGCCCCGGCTCCAGCGCGACATCGACGCCCTGCAAGTTGTGCGTCCGCGCGCCTTCGAGGATCGTCTTCTGCATCCGAGGAGCGGCAACGTAGTGCCGGCAAACCTGCTTGACAATCGGCTGGCTCGCTCGAGCATCGCCAATTCGTCCGAGCGCTGCTACGCCTAGCGAGAATGCGGCGCATGGTTTCGCTCGGGGCGATCCCGCTTTTGGTGCTCGGCTGCTCCGAGAGTGAGGCGCCGCCGCCATCCGCGCCCGACGAGCCGGTGTTCGACGCGCTCGCGCTGCCGGAAGATTGGGCGGCCGCGACGCCGAAGGACGATCCGCTCGTCGACGACCCGGAGCGAGTGCCGGCCTGTCAAAGCGGCGCATTCTGGAGTGAGCCCGAGCTCGGCTGGCTCGAGATCGACAGCGGCGCGTGCAGCTGGGTCACGCTCCACGCCCGCGCGCGTCGTGGCTTGGCGAAAGGTCAGCAGCTCCTCATCGAGGTGAGCCACTTCGACTTGGTCGCGAGCGCCCCCGCCGAGGCGACGCTGAAGCTCGCCCTCGCTGACTGCCCCGCCTGGTCGAAGCGCATCGCCATCCCCAGCGAGGCAGCCGTGTACTCGGAGCAGCTCCGCTCACCTTGTGCGGTGAATGAGGGCGACTCGATTTGGTTTCACGTCGACAATCACGGCCAGAACGCGTATCAACTTCGAGCCTTGATGGCGGAGCGCTGACGCTCGGAGCTGCCGCGCTGCGGCGGGTCGCAGCACAGCCGTCCTCAGCCGTTGCCGCGCGCGCGCGGTCATGGCTAAATAGAGGGCTCGAAAATGACGAAGTTGAGCGGTTTGGGGCTGCTGGCTATTTTTGTGCTGGCCTGCGGAGGGACCGACGACGACGGAGCCGCGGGCAAGGGCCCGCCCGATGCGGGCGGAGCGCCGACGTGGCACCAAGACGTCGCCCCGCTGGTGGTCGGCAGGTGCCAAGGTTGTCATCAAGACGGCGGTATCGCCCCCTTCAGCCTCGGAACGTACGCCGAAGCGAAGATGTGGAGCAGCGCGTTCGCGTCGGTGCTCGATAGCGGCACGATGCCGCCCTTTTTGGCCACCGAAACGGCGGACTGCAAGCCGCGCTTCGGCTTCAAAGACGACCTGCGCTTGAGCGCAGACGAGCGCGAGCTGGTGGCGCGCTGGGTGGAGGCGGGAGCGCCCGAGGGCGACGCGAAGCGCGCCGCTCCGCTACCGAAGCCGCCTCAGCTCGCGCTGGACGACGCCGAGGTGAGCGTGAAGATCCCCACGCCCGTCACGATCGAAGGGCCGGGCGACAAGTTCATCTGCTTCTCGCTCGAGCCCGATCTTTCGCCGCTCGCCCCGAGCGGCGCCGCTGCGGAGCTGCTCGGCGAGCAGGTGCTGATCGACGCCGCCCAAGTGAGCCCGGGCAACGCCGCGATCGTGCACCACGTGCTGGTGTTCACCGACCCCGAGGGCAAGAGCGCCGAGCTCGCGGGCGAGAGGGGCTACTACGAGTGCTTCGGCGGCGTGCAGCTCGAGCGACCCAACCTCGTGATGGCGTGGGCGCCCGGCGCGACGCCGATCACGGCGCCGGAGGGCGTGGCCATGATCTTGCCGAGCAAGGGGCGCCTCGTGATGCAGGTGCACTATCACCCTACGGGTCGAGCCGAGACCGATGGCGACACGGCGGTGCAGCTGCGCGGCTACCGCGCGGGCATCCCCGACTACATCGGACAGCTCGCGCTCATCGGTAACGCGAGCAGCCAAGAGAGCGACGGCATGGGCCTGCAGCCGGGCATGAACGACGGCGCGAAGGCCGAGTTCGTGATCCCCGCCAACGCGCGCGCTCACATCGAGAGCATGAAGTTCGCGATCCCCGAGGAAGAGCCTGATTACCGGCTCTGGGCCGTTGGCACGCACATGCACTACGTCGGCACCGACATGCGCATCGGCGTCACGCGCGAGGCCCCCGGCGACGAGCCGGCCGAGGAGTGCCTGCTCGCAACCCCACGCTGGGACTTCAACTGGCAGCGCGCGTACCTCTACGACGCGCCCATCGCTGAAGCGCCCACCGTCAAGCCGGGCGACGTCCTCAACTTGAGCTGCACCTACGACAACAGCATGTCGAACCGCTTCGTCGCGGAAGCTCTCCGCGAACAGGGCCTCGACGCGCCCCGCGACGTCGTGCTCGGCGAAGAGACGCTCGACGAAATGTGCCTCGGCGCGTTCGGGATCGCTCAAAAGGTCAGCGACCTGATCAAATGAATCGCAGAGGGCTGCCCCCAGCGCAGCGCTCTCCGCAGCGCTCACATGTCGGTCTCAGGCCACTGCGGGTCGGGCGCCGCGCCGCACCACTGCGAGCGTCGCGCTTGCCCGCAAAGCCGTGGCCTCGAAGCGGAATTTTCCGCCGGAAACTGCGCAAAATCGGGGGCGACCAGCGAATGGCTGGCCGCTCGGGCGCGCGCGAGGCTCAGCTGACCTGATGACGGTTTTTCGTGGCGCGGCGGTCCTGGCGAGCCGGCTGGGGCCGGGTCTCCTGGCCGCAGCTTGCGCTTCGCAGCCTGCCGCTGGGGAGGCGCCCGGAGGCGCAGCCGGCTCCGCTCCGAGCGCGCAGGGAGGCAGCGGCCCGGGAACGGTCGCCAGCGCGAGCTGCCCGACGCAGCCGGTGCCGCGCACCCCGCTGCGGCGCTTGACGCGCTTCGAGTACCAGAACGCCGCGCGCGATTTGCTGGGCGTCGACGCGAGCGCGGCCCGGGATCTGCCGGCCGATGAAGTGACGAATAGCTTCGACAACAACGCGCAGGTGCTGACCGTGTCGGCGCTGCACGCAGAGAAGTACGTGCTGGTGTCGGAGGCGCTGGCCAAGCTCGCCGCGGCCGACGTGACCCGGCTGACGGGCTGCGATGCGTCGACGAGCGGTGAAGAAGCCTGCGCCAGCGAGCTCGCGCGGAAGCTCGGGCGGCGCGCGTTTCGACGCACGCTGACGGCGGACGACGAGCGGGCGCTCATGACCGCCTACGCCGCCGGCCGTGACGGCGGCTCGCACGCGGAGGGCATCGAGGTGATGCTGCGGGCGGCGCTGCAGTCTCCGCATTTCTTGTATCGGCTCGAGCTGACTTCGCCGGGCGACGCGCGCCCGCAAGTGCCGCTCAGCGCGTTCGAGATCGCGACGCGGCTGTCGTTTACCCTCTGGGGCTCCGGCCCCGATGACTCGCTGCTCGACGCAGTCGAGCGCGGGGAGCTATCCGACAAACCGCAAGTGGCGGCGCGGGCGCGCAGCATGCTCGCCGACGCGCGCGCGCGCGGCGCCATCACTCACTTTTTCGAGCAGTGGAGCGGCGTCGAGCGGCTGGCCTTGGCGACGAAGAGCGACGCTTTCACGGAGCTCACGCCCGCCGCCAAGCAGGCGATGGCGGCCGAGCTGCCCGCGTTCATCGAGCGCGTGCTCTGGTCGGGGGATCGCAGCTTGCGCTCGCTGCTCACCGAGCCCGTGGCTTACGTCGACGCGGCGCTGGCGCCGATTTACGGCGTGCCCGCGCCGGCGACGCCCGACTTCGTGACGCTGCCGCCCGAGCAGGGCCGCGCGGGCTTGCTGACGCAGGCAGGCTTCCTCGCCGTGCAGGGGCACCCCGATCAGACTTCGCCCGTCCTGCGCGGCAAATTCGTGCGCGCCATGCTGCTGTGCCAGCCGCCTTCCCCGCCCCCGCCGGACGTCGACATTTCGCCGCCCGATTCGAGCGAAGGTGCGACCGCCCGCGAGCGCTTGGCCGTCCACCTCGCCGCAGGCGCCAGCTGCACGGCTTGCCACGCCTTGATGGATCCGATCGGGCTGCCGTTCGAGAGCTTCGACGCCATCGGTCGGTATCGCGAGCGCGAGGGCGGCGTCGTCATCGACACCTCGGGCGAGATCAGCGGCGCGAGCGACCCCGCGCTCGCCGGCGCCTTCCTGAACGTCCGGGAAATGGCGGACAAGCTCGGCCGCAGCCAGCAGGTGCGCGATTGCCTGGCGACGCAGTATTTCCGCTTCGGCAGCGGCCGCAGCGAAGCCGAAGCCGACACCTGCTCGCTCGGCACGCTGCGCGAAGCCTTTGCCGCCGGCGACGTGCACGAGCTCATCGTCGCCAGCACGCAGACCGACGCTTTTTGGTTCCGGAGCCCGATCACGCCATGACCGTACGCATCTCGAGGCGCTCACTGCTCGGCGGCTCGCTCGCCGCCACCGCCGCCTGGCCGCTATTGGAAGCGCGCAAGGCGGTCGGTCAAACCAGCCAGGCCCCCGTGCGGCTGGTCGTGTTCGCGACCCCGAACGGCACGCGCAACGCGATGTTCTGGCCCACCGGCAGCGAGACGAGCTTTGAGCTCGCGCCGCTCACTCAGCCGCTCGAAGCCCACAAGAGCAAGCTCACGTTCTTGAAGGGTATCCGCCTCAACGACTCGCTGCAGAACGGCGCGCTCGGCGGCACGCTCGGCTCCGAGCACGCGCGCGGCACCGGCGGGATGCTCACCGCGCGCCCGCTCAACGCTGGTACCGAGTTCAAGAGCTTCGGAAACACGACCTCGGGCTGGGGCAGCGGGCAGTCGATCGACCAGTACCTGGCCGGCAAGCTCGCACCGCCGACGCGCTTCAAGAGCCTGCAGCTCGGCGTGCACGTGCGCGACACCGAGGTGCGAGCGCGCATCTCGTACTCCGGCTCGAACCAGCCGCTTCCGCCCCGTGAAGACCCGAAGGACGTCTTTCAGGCGCTGTTCGCTGACGCCAGCGGCGGCGGCGACACGACGACGCCCGGCGCCTCGAACCCCGCCCTCGAGCGGCTGTGGAAGCAGCGCAAGAGCGTGTTCGACATCACCGGCAGCGAGATGCAGCGCATCTCGGGCATGCTGGGGCGCGACGACCGCGAAAAGCTCGACGCGCACCTGACCGCGATGCGCGAAGTCGAAAAGCGCCTCGTGGGCGCGCCCGGCAGCTCCGGCGGCCCGCCGCCGGGCGGGGACCCCGCCCGGCCGAAGACGTGCTCGCCGCCTACGCTAGCGGCCGTCGATCTCACGGCCGATAGCCAGTACGTCGAGACGGGCAAGCTGCAGATGGACCTGGCCGCGGCGGCGCTGGCTTGCGACCAGACGCGCCTGCTCACGTTTCAGTGGTCGTACTCGGAGAGCGAGCACCTGTTCCCGTTCTTGGGCTACAGCGGCAACCACCACGTGATTTCGCACGATTTCTCGGCGAGCGGCGCCAACTTCGCCGCGTACAACGGCATTCAAACCTGGTACGCCGAGCAGCTCGCGTATTTCTTGGCGAAGCTAGACAGCTACCAGGAAGGGGACCGCACGCTGCTCGACAACACCCTCGTGCTCTGGGCGACCGAGATCGGCGAGTCGACGCTGCACGACCTCGAGCTCATGCCCTACGTGCTGGCGGGCAGCGCCGGGGGCGCCATCAAAGCCGGGCGCTTCCTCGACTTCAGCCAGAGCCGCCGCGACAACAACCAGCTGCTGGTCTCGATCGCCCACGCCCTGGGCGATCCCGAGCTGACCTCGTTCGGCGACAAATCCGGCGCGACGGGCCCCCTCGCGGGCCTGACCGGCTGAGCCCGTCGAGATTTCGCGTGGCGTCCGCGGGCGGGGGCCGGCACCCTTCCCAGATGCTCACGCGCTTCGACGCTCCCGACCTCGATCCTCGGTTGTCTTGGTTCTGTGCGCCGCCCCACGCTCGGGTCGACGCCGAGCGGGGCCGGCTCGTGATCGAGACCGCCGCCGGCACCGATTTTTGGCAGCGCACGCACTACGGCTTTCGCGCCGACAATGGGCACTTTCTCTACACGCGCACGCAAGGAAACTTCGTGCTCACCACGCGCGTGGGCGGCGCCCCCGTCCACCAGTACGACCAGGCCGGCTTGATGGTGCGGCTCTCGCCCGACTGCTGGCTGAAGACCTCCGTCGAGCACGAGCCCGACGAAGCCGACGATCGGCTCGGCGCGGTCGTCACCAATCACGGCTATTCGGACTGGTCGACGCAGCCCGCGGCCAAGAGCGCCCGCGACGTGTGGCTGCGCGTCCGCGCCGAGACGCGAGCCGTGCTCGTCGAGAGCTCCTTCGACGGCGAGCAGTGGCAACAGCTGCGCGTCGCGCACCTCGCCGAGCGCACGCCCGCGGCGACCGTGGAAGCTGGCCTCTACTGCTGCAGCCCCAAGGCCGCGGGATATCGGGCCGAGTTCCACTTCCTCGAGCTGCGGGCGAGCGGGGCGTAAGGGCAGGCTCGGAGCGACGGGCGCCGGGGCTCCCCGGAAAGCCTTGCCTGGAGGCGAGTCACCGCCCATATTGCCGCCTCCCTGGATCTTGAGCGATGGCGGCAGACAAGAAAAACCCCGCCGGCGACCGCCTGGTGTCGAAGAACCGCCGCGCCAGCTTCGACTACGAGCTCGGCGACGCGCACGAGGCCGGCTTGGTCTTGATCGGCAGCGAGGCTCGTTCTCTGCGCGAGAATACGGCGGATCTGAGCGACGCTTGGGTCGACATCGACGGGCGGGGCGAGGCGTGGGTCAAGGGCATGCGCATCCCGACGCTCAAGCACGCGGCGTTCGGACACGACGAGCGCAGGCCGCGCAAGCTGCTGCTGCATCGCAGCCAGATCGACAAGCTGCACGGCCAGGTCGAGCGCGAGGGCATGACCCTCATCGCTACCAAGTGTTACATCAAGGGCGGCCGGGCCAAGCTCGAGTTCGCGGTCGCGCGCGGCAAGAAGACGCACGACAAGCGACAATCGCTGCGCACCAAGATGGCTGACCGCGAGGCCGAGGCAGCCATGCGACGAGGACGCAAGGGATGAGCGCGCCGACTCCGTTGACTGCACCCGTACCGCTGACGCTGAAGCGCGGCGGCGACGCTTTCATCATTGAAAGCGAAGCGACGGGCGACTTCGTCACTTTGTCTTCAGTCGCGCCTTCGCCGCCTGGATCCACCGTGGAGGCGACGCACAGCGCAGGCGCTCGGAGCGTCACGGTGCGCGTGAAGGTGCGCGGCTGTCGAAAGGACGCCCTGCCCGACGGTCGAGCCGGCTTTCGGATCGAGGGCCGCTTCGTGAGCCTCACCCGTGGGGATCGCGAAATCTTGTTCGAGTCTCATCGCGAGCCAGATTCGGGATCCACATCTGAAACAGAGTTCTCGAACGAGACACAAAGCTGAAGGTAAACGCCTCGTAAGTCACTGAATTTGCTACGCCGATCCTTGGCACGGCGAGTGCAATAACCGAACGCAGGCGGCACTCGGTCCCCCGCGTCTCCCTGACAGTGGCTCTCGTTCCCTCCTTCCCCGTTCCCTCGAGTGCCGCCGCCCCGTTCTCAGCGGCTCAATGCCCCATCCCTGCGTTGGGACCGCTGTCCTCTCCTCAACGGGCTGTTGTGCAATCCCCTCACGACAGCCTGTTGTTTTTTTCCCAACGGGCCGCGGTGCTTCCCCTCGCCGCGGCCTGTTGTTTTCTTCCCAGCGACCCTGCGGCGCCTCCCGCGCCGCAGGGCGCTGCCCTTTTCCCCGGCGCCTGACGCCGACTGAACCCCACGACGACCCGGTGCGCCCGAGCGCGCCCCGGGTCGTCGGCCTTTTGTCGCTCGGCGGAGCCGCGGAGCCAGGATGCGCCTCACCTGGGGTGAGTGTCGCTCAACCCGGCGGAGTGACGACGAGCCCCAGGCCAAGGCTCCACCAACTGCCGTTGAGGCGCTGGACGCCCTCCCCGCTACCGTAGCTCACGGGACGAAGCAGCGCGCCGCCCTCCACGCCGACGAGCGCGCGCACTTGACGCGAAAGGCGCAGCTCGAGCCGCCCCGCCGCGGCCAGCCGCGCTGTCCACGACGCGTCTTGGTGCGCGATACCATCGAGCGAGCTCGCCGCCGGCGCCTGCAGCAGCAGCGCCGCTGCCGAGGCGGCGATGTCCAGATCCAGCCGCCGCGACAGCGGGATCCGCTGGCCGGGACCGATGCTCAGACCTTGTAGCTCCGCGCGCAGCTCGGGCTCGAGCGAGCCGCCCCACAGCTCCGCCCCCAGATCCACGCGAAGCTGACGGTGGAGCGAGCGCTCCGCCGTCAGGCGCTGACCGAAGAGCTGCAACTTGCCCGGCGACAGCGCCACCGCAAGCTCTGCCCGTAGGGCGATGGGGCCGTCTTGCGTGCGCTGCTGCAGCTCGTGCTGGCGCGCGATGCGCGCTTCACGTTGGCGTTCGTCTCGGACCAGGCTGGCCTCGCGTCTGCGAGCCAATCGGCGGGCGAGCTCGGCGGCCGCCAACGCGACCCGACGCGCCACGAGCTGCGGATTCTCACCCGCCCCGCTCAAGGTGCGCGCGCCGTGAAACTCGCCGCGCTCCCACAGCTCGATGCGCAGCGCGTCCCCACGCCCGAGCACGCGAAAGAACAAGACGGGCGCGCTGCGCGTGCCGTTCGACTGTGGCACCGAAACGTCCGACAGCTCCAGCGGCACGAGCCGTCGCGTGCTGCGCGCGTCGACGACTCGCTCCGCGGCGCCGTCAATCTCCACCAGCACGGTGGCGGGGGCGGCCCAGCTCGGACGCGCCGACAGCGCCAGCAGCAGCAACGACAGCGGTAGCGCGAGCTCAGTGAGGAGACGCTGGCGGCGCGGCGGGCGCTTCCGCGCCGGGCTCGACCACCTCTTCTTCGTCTTCCGTCTCCGTCGGAGCAGCATCATCGACGGCAGGCGCAGCCAGAGCAGCCAGCCGCTTGCGCATCTCGGAGAGCCGTCGCCCCTTCGGGAAGTTCTGGGCGTACTCTTCCAGGGCGCGGGTACCAAGCTCCAGATTCCCTTGGGAGAGCGCCACGTCGACCTGACGGGCCGCGGCATCTTCCGCGAAATCACCGGCCGGTGACAAGCGCCGATACGTGGCGTACGCCTCCGCGGCGCCGGCGCGATCGCCGGCTTGCTCGAGCAAGTTTCCGAGCGTCCACGCCGCGAGCGGAGCTTCCGGGGCGGAAACGTACACCGAGAGCAGCCGCTTCAAGGCTTGCGTCGCGCGCTCGCGATTGCCGGAAGCGCGCGCGATGTCGGCCAAAATCAACAGCTGCCCCGCGCTCGCGCGACTCGCCGCCAGCTCGAAGCCGCCGCTGCGATCGAGCGCCTCGTTGGCGGCGCGGAACTCGCCCGTCTCCGCCAGCTTCTCCCATTCGGCCGGACCCGCGGTCAACGCGGGCTCCGCTGCTGATGGGCCGGACGGCTCCGCGTACGCTTCACCGAGCGGCGCCGCGGCGGCGTTACCCGACGGCAGCGCGCGCGGCGTGCGCTCTCGCTTGCGCGCGGGTGAGTCTGCCGGCGCGACGGGCTGCAGAGCGCGCTCTTCCACCGCCGCCGCCGCGCCGGGCATGGGCAGCGGCGCGCGCGGCTCGGCGACTGCCGCCACCTCCACCGCAGATGGCTGCAGGCGCGTGCCGGTGAGCACGCCCACTCCGAAGATCAACGCCGCTGCGGGCGCCCAAACCAAGGCGGCGCGCTTGGCTCGCGCCGGTCGCACGCCGCTCAGCTCGAGCCGGCGCCACACGCGCTCGACTCGCTCAGGCGAGGCGTGGTTCCGCAAAGCGGCTTGGGGGATCTCGGGAAAGCTTGCGCGGGTCATGAGGAGCTCGAGCCGAAGGGAGCCACGAAGCGCTCGGTGAGAAAGTGCTGCGCGCGGCCGATGCGCCGCTTCGCCGTCGCCAGAGAACAATCCATCATCACGGCTACCGTTTCCAAGCGGTGTCGCTCGACGTACCGCAGCGTCCACGCGATGCGATCGTCTGCGCTGAGCGTTTGAAGCAGCGTGTACACCTGAGCCAGCAGCGCGCGCGACTCCGGGTCGGCGTCGGCGGCGGCGATGGTGTCGATATCGACGGGCTCGGGCGCCGTGAGCCCGAGCGCGCCGAGCAGCTTGCGGCGCCGCAGCCGCGTGCGCACGAGTCGCACCACGATGCTGCCGAGCCACGGGCGAAACGCTGCCAGGTCGCGCAGGTCTTCGAGTTGCTCTTGCGCCTTGACGAAGGCGTCGTGCACCACGTCCTCGACATCAGTGGAGCTGCCCTGGATGTGCGCGGCGAGGTTGAACGCGAACTCCGCATGGCGGCGGTACAAGGTTTCGAACGCGCTCGACTCCGCCCCTAGCGCGCGCGCCACGAGCTCGACGTCTACCTGGGCTGCGTCATGGGCGCCGTCACGGGCCGCGTCGGCATGCACCGGCGGCTCCGCCACCGCCACCACCTCGGAATCGGGCGGCGTAGCCTGCACCACAGCGTCCAGCGCGGCGGCCCCTGGTTCCAGGGACTCCGACGAAATCAGACGCAAGCGGGGCGATCGGCGGGCGGCAACCATACGCGGGACCCGAATCATGGACGCACCAGCTCTGCGTTTCGGCTCAAATCGACCGGCCGTGAAACCAAGCTCGCCGGCGGCGGGCCCCGCCGCCACAGCTGTAACCCTTTGATTTTCTTATAGTTACTGAAGCGCGAACAAGATTTGCGCTTGGTGTGTGAGCCGCTTTGGGGTACTCGAGCGTCTGTTCGAGGTCCGAGCCCATCGGTTCGGCCATTAGGAGGATCCTCAATGTCGATTCGTTCTTTGATCGCGCTCGTTCCGGTGTGTGCTTTTGCGGTTGCTTGCGGTGGCGAAGCCACCCCCGAGCCGGCCACGCCGGACACGGCTGCTGTCCCGGAAGAGAAGCCCGCCGACGCCGCCCCGGCCGACGCTGAGGCCGCCCCGGCCGACGCCGCCCCCGCCGACGCCGCTCCGGCCGAAGCCGCTCCGGCTCAGTAAGAAGAAGTGATTCTTCTAGGGCTCCGCCGAAGGAAGCCCACGCCGAAAGGCCAGGCCCGTCACCGGGTCTGGCCCTTTTGGTTTTTGTGCGCCTCGCCGCTGCGGCACCGAGGCTAGGAACGCAGCCGGGCGCAGCTCAGAACTGGGAGAAGAACTTCCAGATGGCCTTCGGCTGCTCCGACCACGTGTTGTGCCCGCCCGAGAACTCGCACCAGAAGGTGGGGGCAGAGCAACCTTGGTACTCGACGCAGGGGCTCGGGGAAGCGGGCATGGTCGTGGCCATGCACTTGTTGCGCGCGATGTACTTGTCACGGGCGGCGCGGCCACGAGCGGTGGTGACGAAGTCGTCCTTGTCGCCGTGGAAGGCCATGATCGGTAGCGGCGCCGTGTTGTTTTCGTCGGGGCGAATGACCTGAAGATCCCCGGAGCACGGCGCGATGGCACGAAACTCCTTGAACTCGTAGCCGACCGCGTAAGACATCATGCCGCCGAAGCTGAAGCCGGTGGAGAAGATGCGCTCGTTGTCGATGCAAAGGCCGGCCTTGAGCTTGGCGAGGATGGCGGTGAGGAGCTTCATGTCGCCGTCGTTTTCGTTCCACCAGCCGCGACCGCTGGCTTCGCCGTTGCCGCCCATCAAGCCGTCTCCGGCGACGAAGATGGCGCTGCCCTCGGACAGCGACTTCAAGCCGTTGTAGCCGCCGCTGACGACCTGGCTCGCAGAGCCAGTGAGCGGGTGCCACACGAACACCAAGCGGTACTTCTTGTTCGTCTCGTAGCCGCTCGGGACATCGATCACGTACTTGCGCATCGTGCCGTCGATGTTCTCGGTGAACTCGCCGCTCTTGAGCGGAGTAGCCGAGCCGCAGCCAGGGCTGCCGCTGCTCATCGCGCCGCCGCCGCCGCCGCCACCGGCGCCTGCGCCTGCGCTAGGGGCGCCTCCGGAGGGTCCGCCCGCGACGGCAGCGCCGCCACTGCCAGCCGTCACGGAGCCGCCGGTGCTCGCGCCGCCCGTCGTCGCGCCGCCCGTCGCGCCACCGCTCGACACGCCGCCCGTCGTCGCGCCGCCGCTCGACGCGCCGCCCGTCGTCGCGCCGCCAGAAGCGGGCGTGCCCCCGCTCGAAGTGTCACCGGCGGTGGCCGCGCCTCCGAGGCCACCGCTACCGCCGGCAGGCCCTGGCTCACCGCCGTCGTCACCGCTGCTGCATCCGAGACCCAAGAGGCCGATCGCGCCGAGCACCGCGGGTAGCGAGCGCAGCCTGGCGCTGTGAAACGATCGACGCGTGCCGCTGTCGTGGATTGCGTGTGTCATGTGCGTCTTGCGATCATAGATCGGTGCAGGTGAAGAGCGAGCTCGAGCCGCGCCGCGCGGCCCTGCCCAAAACTTAAGGGATGCCGCGTCGCCGCGCAGCTGGCAAAGCGGTCCTCCCTGTATCGACGGAACTATGCAGGGAAGCTGGACCGGGAGCGCGCTAAGCCGCGGGCCGCGCCAGATCGACCACGAGCCGGGTACGCCCGATCAGGAGCTCGTCGCCGTGGGCGAGCTCTTGCTCGCCGCGGATCCGCACGAAGACGCCGGTGCGCGTGCCCAAGTCGGTGAGCACCATCGAGCCGGCTTGCTCCTCGATCAAGCAATGCTGCTCGGCGACGAGCGGGTCGTCTGGGAAGACGAGGTCACCCACCGCGGAGCCGATCTGAAGAGTATTGCCGCGCGCCACGACGCAACAGCCGTCGGCGCCGCCCTCGAAGACTTGCGTGACGCGGAACGACGACGGCCACTTGGGCGACGAGTAAAAGTACGTCGGGTCGGGATCGGGGCCGTCGTCGGGCACGGGGTTCTTTTGGATGCGCAGCAGCTGATCGCCGACCACGAACTCGTCGAGCATCTCGAGCTCGACCGCGGAGCGGATGCGCAAGAACACCCCATTGCCGCCCTCGAGATCTTCTAGCCAGAGGCGGCCATCGCGGAAGCTGAGCAGCGCCTCCTCCGGGTGGCAGAAGCGCTCGCCGGGCAGATTCACGACGCCGGCGGCGCCGATCAGCGCCTCGGTGCCGGGCGGATCATAGCGGTCGGGGCCACCGGTGAGGCTGCGTAGCACGTGGAGCGTGAAGTAGACCTTCGGCGCCGCGACGACGGGCGCGGCCGGCAGCGCGGGCTCTGCGTTGACAGGCGCAGGCGCAGGCGCAGGCGCGGCGGCAGGCGCAGGCGCGGCGGCAGGCGCGACGACCGGCGGAGCCGCCGAGATGATGGAGCTCGAGCCGGTTTCGGCGCGCTGCTTCTTCTGGCTGGCAAGCTTCTTGATGTTGTCGACGTTCGGCGGCTCCGTCAGCAGCTGCAGGCCGCCGATTTCGCGACCGGCGATCACGTTGTCGAAGCGCCCTTCGCGCAGCAGCATCACCATCTCGAGGTGCTGCGACTTCATCAGCCCGCGCACGAACTCAGCCACGTCCGCGCGCGAAACGGCGTCGGCATAGGAGCGCTTGTGGCTCTTGATGACGCGCCCGCCATCGGCGAACAGGTGGGTGATGATGTGCGGTTGATCCAGGCCGCTGTCCTCCGTTTGCACGTGAAAGACCTGGTCTTGAAACTTGATGTTGTTGTTGAAGCCCATCTGAGCGCGCCGAAAGCTCGGGCGCTTCATCTCGGCTTCGAGCCGGGCTAGCTCTTGCGCGCTGTAGGTGTGGATCGCCTGATCGAGCGCGGCGTGATCGCCCTGAACGCCCTCCATGCGCTCGAACGCCATCTGCGCGACCTTCGAGCCAGGGTCGATTCGCAGCGCCTCGGCGAGCAGGTGCTGCCCTTCGCTATCATTGACCGTCGCGGCCCACACCGCGAGCAGCGCGACGGCTTCATCGGGGCGCCCTTTGTCGACCAGCCAGTGGGCGACGCGAGCAGCAACTTCGCGTTGTTGGGTGAGGCTCGGGGCAGCGGACATGCAGGCAGGCTCGGAGCCCTGCAGCATACTTGAGTTTGTAGGCCGTAAACGAGCCTTTCACCGCGACCGCGCCCGCGGCCCGCCGCGCAGGCCGCGCGGCGGGTTTGTGGCTTTCCTGCCGCTCAGGGCGCGTCGACCGGGAAGGGGGTGCCCGGCGCGCCGAGCGGGAGCGGGAAGCTTCCGCCACACTCCTCCGGGCACAGGAACACGTCCGTGAGCTGGCAGGTCTTGTCGCCGCAGCTGGTGCCGCAGTCGGGGACGCAGAAGAAGCGCTCGTAGCGGGTGCAGACGCCGTCGCCGCAGCAATCTTTGGCGCAGGACGTATCTTCGCCGGCTTCGCACTTCCCGTTGCCGCACGTGGAGGGCGTTCCGCAATCCTGGGGGCAGGTCTGCTGAGTCTCGCCCGCCTCGCACACCATATTGCCGCACTTGGCAGGCGCACCGCAGTCCGGAGCGCAGCTGTTCGCGTTCTCGCTGCGGCTGCACACACCGTCACCGCAGAAGCACTCGCCGCACGAGCTCACGTCCTCTTCGGGATCACAGCGCCCGTTGCCGCAGTTACCGCACTCGGCCCAGCAGGTCTGCCAGTCCGCGAGGTCGCAGCGGTTGTTGTTGCACGTCATGCCGCACTCGAACGAGCAGCCCGCGGTTTGATCGAAGCCCTCGTCGCACCAGCCGTTGCCGCAGGTCGCGCACTCGAACCAGCAGCCGTTCGATTCATCGAGGCCCGGGTCACACTGGCCGTTGCCGCAGCTCGCGCACTCCCACGAGCAGCCGTTGTTGTAGTCCCAAGAGCCGTCACAAATGCCGTTGTTGCAGGTGCACTGGTAGCCGCAGCCGTTCGCCCAGTCGTAGCCCTGGTCGCAGTACTGGTTGAAGCAGGTCTCGCACTCCCAGGAGCAGCCGTAGAGCTTGTCGCTCGCGTCGCACTGGTAGTTGCCGCAGGTGTTTACCTGATCACACTGGTACCCGCAGCCGCTATTGTGGTCGTAGAACTGCTGGCAGGTAGGGTCGCTACAGGTTTGGCACTCGTACCCGCAGCCGTTGGCGGTGTCGAGTGAGCCGTCGCACTGGTAGTTGTTGCACGTCCACGGGCACTGGTAGCCGCAGCCGTTGGCCTGATCGTACCCGTAGTTGCAGCTCGGGTCGCTGCACGTCTGACACTCCCACAGGCAGCCGTTGAGCGCGTCGTAGTCGGGGTCACAGCGGTTGTTGTTGCAGGTGGCCGGGTACCCGCATTGCTCGGGGCAACCCATGGCGACGTCCCAGTCCCAATCGCACGTGCCGTTCCTGCAGCTGCACTCCCAAGGGCACAGCTTGTAGTCAAGCTCGTCGCAGACGCCGTTGTTGCAGGTTCCGCAGTCCGCGCAGACGCCGACTTCGTGCATCTCGCACACGCCGTCGCCGCAGAAGCAGTCGCTGCAGGTGAAGCTCGACTCACGGTAACCGAGCTCGCACCTACCGTTGCCGCAGCTCGAGTTGCCCCCGCAGTCGGGCGGGCAGTACTCGGGCTCGCTGCCCTCGCAGATGCCGTTGCCGCACACTTCTTTGGCACAGTCCCGACAGTCCGGCCCCTCGTCACCCGCGCACAGGCCGTCGCCGCAGAACCCGCAATCCGGCTCGCAGCTCCAGGGGTCTTCTCCGGCCCCACAAGTGCCGTCGCCGCAGCGATTCACAGAGCCGCCGGTGCCCACTCCGCCGCTGCCGCTGACGGAGCCGCCAGCGCCAGAGACGCCTGCGCCGGCGGAGCCAGCCGTGGCCCCGCCTCCAAAGGCCCCGCCTCCAGAGACAGGCAGGTCCGCGCGACCGCAAGCGATAGGCAGGGCGGCTAGCACCGCGACGACAGCCAAAGACCGAACTAGCGACCAGAATTTCATGCGGACCTCACACCCCACTGCACGCACAGCAAGCAGCGGGCCACATGCCCGTCGCCCTACCTCACCAACAACGTCCGCTCTATTGTGACCGATGGCTCGCTGCCTGTGCCAGTTTTCGTTGGCGCCGCGGCACAGTTCGGGACAGCGGCGGGAGCCGAGGCGGAGCGCACCTGAATGGGTGGTCAGGGGGCGGCGCGCGGAGCGAGCGGGCAAAGACCAGTACACATCTCGCGAACAACGCACGCGACGACACACCGTGGCGCCCCGACCCACGTCGACGGACGACACGCGTCGTAGCCCTCCCCGTCCCGGCTCCTCCTCCCTGTTATTCTCGCTCTCGGCTGACGCGGAGCGGCGCGGACTGACCGCTGGTCAGCTGTAGCTGGTATTTTCGAGCAAAATCACGTTCGTCTTCGAGCGCGTCTCGCCCGCGTTGGTCACGTAAACGGCGGGCTTGTCCACGATCGGGCAGACCTTCTCGCAGGCGCCGCAGCCGATGCAAAGCGACGGGTCGACGTGAGGGCGCTGCACCTTGATGGTCACCATGGCCGGGTGCTCGCCCTTCTCTTTGTAGTGACTCTCGCGCTTGGGAACGTCGACTTCCTCGGCCCAGATGGCCTTCGGAGAAGTAGGACAGAACTCCTCGCAGACGATGCAGGGCGTCGCCATCGACCACGGCAGGCAGCGGCCTTGGTCGTACATCGCCGTACCCACGCTGATCGGCTTCTGCTCCTTGCCGGTTCTCTCGTCTCTACCGGTCTTCTCGAGCTCGGTGATCTTCTGAATGGCGCCGGTGGGGCAAACTTGGCCGCAGAGCACGCAGCTGTACTCGCAGTAGCCGATGCGAGGCACCAAAATCGGAGTCCACAGCCCCTCGAGCCCGGCCTCGAAGAACGCGGGGTGAAGCGCGTTGTTGGGGCACACCTTCATGCACTCGGCGCAGCGGATGCAGCGCTCGAGGAACTCGCGCTCTTCGACCGAGCCGGGCGGACGGATCACCTTCTCGCTGTAGGCCCGGTCGGGCCAATTGGCGATGCGCATCGCCGGGATCGCCACCGCGCCCGCGGCGGCGGACGCCACGACGGTGCGGCGCTGCAGATCCGGCTTTTGGATCGTCGCCTTGCGGCTCGGCAAGAAGCGGAACTTGATCACGTCCTCCGGACATGCGTTCTCGCAGTTGAGACACATGTGGCACTCGTCTTGGCGGTGCTTCACGCCGCCCTGCGGGCTATCGGCGCCCTGGCAGTTGACGAGGCAGAGATTGCAGTCGGTGCACTTGCTGTGATCTTTCTCCATCCCGAACAGCGCGAAGCGGCTCATCACGCCGAGGAACGCGCCGAGCGGGCAGAGCGCGCGACACCAGAAGCGCGGGATGAAGCGATTCATGAATAGAATCGCCACCAGCAAGAAGACGATCAGCCAGGTCTGGTGGAAGTAGCTCTGGTTCGCGGTCCACAGCTGCTGCGCCAGGATGTCTTGCGCGCCGTCGGCCGCGACCTGCAGCGGGCGCACGTTCGTGGCGGCGATCGCGTTATTGCCGTGGATCCCCAGGTATTGTAGCGCCGGGATCACGCCGAGGCCGATGGCGCGCACGGCGACGCAGATCGGATCGAGCAAGCCGCCGATCGCGCTACCGGCGAGCGCCGCCGCCAAGAAGCCCCACATCAAGTAATACTTGCCGGCTTGCCAGCCGTGGGTCTTGTTGGCTTCGACGCGAGAGCTGCCCTTGCCGTAGCGGCTCGGGAAGATCCAAGCGAAGAAGTGGTGCAGCGTCCCGAACGGGCAGATCCAACCGCAGAACACGCGCCCGAACACCAACGTGAGCGCGACGATCACCAGCGACCAAGCCAAGCCCCGATAGACGGCGTGCGTGCTGAGCAGCGTCATCGCCGCAACGAACGGATCCGCCAGCAAGAAGGCTTCGACGGGGAGCGGCAAGCGCACGGGCTCGCCCGACTGTGCCGCGAAGGTTCCGCGGAACGCCGTGTGCGCGAGGAAATAGAAGAACAGCGCGAAGAAGCCGATCTGCGAGACTCGCCGCAGCCAGACCAAGTTACGGATGATCTTGCGCGGCGGGATGCCCGACCCCGGCCGCTTCTTCTTCGGCTTGACGGGCTTGGCAGGCGCGGTCGCGACCGGCGTCGCCACGCTCGCCGCCGCCGTCACCGCTACCGGCGCCGCCACGCTCGCCGCCGCCGTCACTGCTACCGGCGCCGCGCCCTGCGCGACGATCCGCAAATGCCTCCTTGCGCCTCCCCTCCCGCGCGCGGCGTCCAGAGCCTGGACAGGGCCGGGCGCTCCGGTGAGCCACGGGATGACTTCCGGGAATTGATGACCGGGCTGCTGCGGGGCCGCCACTAGACCTCGATTTGAGGCACGTCGTGCCAATTCATGTTGCCGATGCCGCGCTCGTGCCCGAGCTTCAGGTACTTCACGTTCTCGGGCCGCTCGCCGATCAATCCGCACGCGTAGGCGTCGGCCGCCACTTGATCGAGGCTCGCGATGACTTGGTGCACGTCCTTCGCGTCGTCGATGTTGCCACCTTGCGGACCGTTACGGAGCAAGACGCGCGTCGCGTCGACGATGGTGAGCGTCGGGCGCATGAACGTCGCCAGATCTGCGATGGAAACGTCGATGTTCTGGTGGAGTCGGTTGCGACGGCCGCCGAGCAAGCCGTACCAATTCTTCATCGCACCCGTGTACTTGGAGAGGTTGTGATGCTTGGCGACGGGGATGTTGATCACCTTGTCGGCGTTCACCAGCGGCGTGTAAACGGGCCACAAGTCGAGGACGTCGCCCTTCATGCGCAGCTCACGGAAGCGGTGGGCCGACGGCAAAATAACGGTCGCGCCCAAGGCGTGGGTCGCGCGCCAGATGCCCGACTTTTGAAAGCACCGATTCGGCTCGTTGCACGAGGCGTCGGTGACCACCACCTGCTTCGCGCCCGCGTCGAAGCACAGCTTCACCACCTCGGCCACGACGCGCGGGTTGGTGTTGGCCGCGTGCACGGGCATGCGGTCCCAACCGATGTTGGGCTTCACGGCGACGATATCGCCGTTCGAGACGAACTGCTTCATTCCACCCAGCGCGCCGACCGCGCGGCGCACGAGCTCTTCTGGCGACGTGCTGCTCTTGGCGATGGCGAGCTCGAGCTTCGGGTCGCCCTTCACGCGAAAATCCCGCACCTGACGCTCGCCGGGCGGGGCCGACAGACCGTAACCCCCCTGATCGTAGAGGAGGCGCGCGGTGAGCGCAGAAGCGCCCAGCACGGCGCCAGTCAGGCCGATTCGCTCTAGCGCCTCGCGCCGAGTCGACTTTTTGCCAGCCACGCCCCGAAACTGTCCGATCGCGGTGACCCCGTCAAGTTCGGACCGGACGGGCGCCCAGGCTCTCAAGCAATCGTAATCGCTGAATTATTGCGGGTGAGGGCCCGCCGCTGAGGCCAAAGCGCGCCAGATTATCTGAGCGCCTTGCTCGAAGGCGGATCCGAGATTAGGTTGCGCCTCCCCTTTCGGCCCCCCAGCGATTTGGCGCATGAGGCCCAGGAGATCACCATGCAAGAAGGCATTCATCCCGCGTACCAGGCTGTGTCGGTCACCTGCGCGTGCGGCAACAAGTTCGAGACCCGCTCCACCAAGACCGAGCTCGTGGTCGACGTCTGCGCGGCTTGTCACCCGTTCTACACGGGCAAGCATCGCTTGATGGATACGCAGGGCCGCGTCGACCGCTTCCGCAAGAAGTACGGTCAGCCCGGCGCCAAGAAGTAGCGCGAGCGCGCGAAACGCCAAAAAGGCGGGATCTGGGCTGAGGCCTCCGAGACTGAAACCTCGGGGCTCGCCTGGTTTCCCGCCTTTCTCGCGTCGCGGCCCCGGACAGGTCCGTGGCGCGTCGCTATAGTAGAGATCAGATGTCGAATCAGCCTGCGGTGGTCGGACCGGACGGAGTCGCGCGCCCCTACATCGGCGGACAGGCGCTACTCGAGGGCGTGATGATGCGCTCGCCTCACGCTTTCTCGGCCGTGGTGCGCCGCCGTGACGGCTCGCTCGTCGTGCGCGAGCGCCCCATGAACGACGTGCGAACGGGCAAGCGCGCCTGGCCCATCGTGCGCGGCATGGTGGCGCTGGTAGAGGCGCTGAGGCTCGGCAGCCAAGCGCTGCGGTTCTCGGCCGAGATCTTCGAGCGGGATCTCGAGGAAGAGGAGCGCGAGGAAGCAGCCAAGAAGGCCCAGGCCAAGAGCGGCACGGCGCTGCTGTCGGCGTTGTCGCTGCCCATCGTGCACCTGATGACGGCGGAGCCGGAGCTGCCTGCGTCTGCTCCCGCGGGCGAAGCCAAGGGCAAGAGCCTGCTGGGCTTGCTCAGCATCGTGTTCGCGATCGGCCTGTTCGTGGCGCTGCCGCAGGCCTTCGCGGCCGGCACGTCCGCGCTGTTCGGGCTCGACCTCGACGTACGCTCGCCCGTCTTCCAGCTGCTGACGTCCTCGGCCAAGCTGCTGATCCTCGTCGGCTACATGCTGCTGATCCGCCGGCTGCCCGAGATCTACCGCGTGTTTCAGTATCACGGCGCCGAGCACAAATCGATTTACACCTACGAGTCCGGCGAAGCGCTCACGGTCGAGAACGCGCGACGCCAGACCACGCTGCACCCGCGCTGCGGCACGACCTTCATCGTCATGGTCGCGCTGGTCTCGATCCTCGTGTTCAGCGCCCTCGGCCCGTTCTTGCCCCAGCTCGGTCTTGGCAAGCTCGGCGACAACGTGTTGTTCTTCCTCATGAAGCTGCCGTTCTTGCCGCTGATCGCGGCCATCACGTTCGAGCTGCAGCGCGTGCTCGCCAAGCACTGCTCGACGGGCCCGCTCTCGGCGCTGCTGTGGCCGGGCTTCTTGGTCCAGAAGATCACCACCATCGAGCCCGACGATCGGCAGCTCGAGGTCGCGCTGTCGGCGCTGCTCGTTACGCTGCGCGTCGAGAAGGGAGAAGCGGTCGTGCAGGAGGCCGACGCTTCGTTCCCGAGCTACGCCGCCCTGGCGGAGCCGGCCCAAGCCGCATGATCCCCGCCGCCAAGCTCGAGTCGCTTTCGCGCCGCTTCTCCGAGGTCGAGCAGCTGCTGTGCGATCCGAAGACGCTCGCTGACCCGCAGGCGCTCACGGCCCTGAACCGCGAGCGCGCGCAGCTCTTGCCCGTCACGGAAGCGTTCGCCCGCTGGACGCGGCTCACCAAGCAGATCGCCGACGACAAGGAGGCGCTGTCCGATCCGGAGCTCGGTCCCCTCGCCGAGCAGGAGCTGCCCGAGCTCAACGAGAAGCTCGAGAAGCTCGAGCGCGAAATCCAGATCCTGCTGCTACCGCGGGACCCGAACGACGAGCGTAACACCATCCTCGAAATCCGAGCCGGCACCGGCGGGGAGGAGGCGGCGTTGTTCGCGGCCGACCTGCTGCGCATGTACACCCGCCACGCCGAGACGCGCGGCTGGCGCGTCGAGATCATGAACACCAGCGATGCGTCCGCGGGCGGCATCAAAGAGGTGATCGCGCTCGTGACGGGTCAGCGCGTCTTCTCGAGCCTGAAGTACGAGGGCGGCGTGCACCGCGTGCAGCGCGTGCCCGCCACCGAAGCGCAGGGCCGCATCCACACCTCGACCGCCACCGTCGCCGTCTTGCCCGAAGCGGAAGACGTCGACGTCGCCATCGACGAGAAGGACCTCAAGGTCGACATCGCCGCGTCGGGCGGGCCGGGCGGGCAAGGCGTGAACACCACCAACAGCGCCGTGCAGATCACGCACTTGCCGAGCGGCATCATCGTCAAGTGCCAAGACGAGCGCAGCCAGCTGAAGAACCGCGCCAAGGCCATGAAGGTGCTGCGCAGCCGCTTGCTCGACATCGAGCAGCAAAAGCAAGCGGAGGCGATCCGCGACGAGCGCCGCGGCATGGTCGGCGGCGGTGATCGCTCGGAGAAGATTCGCACCTATAACTTCCCCCAGAACCGCCTCACCGATCACCGCATCGGGCTCACGCTGTACAAGCTCGACCGCGTGATGGAAGGCGACTTGGACGAAATGCTCGACGCGGTGCTGGCGCACCATCAAGCCGCCTTGCTCGAGGCGCAGAAGCCCCAGGGTGACGACGCGTGAACCCGGACGTGGATCTGGACGCGCTCTTGGCGGCTCTGATCCTGGCGCCCCGCACTTTCGCGCGCAATCGCTTCTTCTGGCTGTTCGAGCGACCGGAGGCGGCGAAGGTGCGCCGGCGAGCGGCTCGGGTGCGCGGCATCTTGCGGCAGCTCGCCGGCACCCCCAAGCCCGCCGCGGAAATAGTCGGCGAGCGCGTGCTGACGGACGGGCAGGTGCACTTGCGCTACCGGGTGGAGGAGCTGGGCTTCACGCGCACCGCCGCGCTGTCATCACTCGAAGCGGCGACGCTACGCTACGCGCTGCATCGCTCCGGTAAAGCTGCGCTGTCGAGCGAGGAGCGTCGCGCGGTCGAGGAAGCGCTCGGCCGCCTGCACCAATCGCTCGGCATCGGCGGAGAGCTGATGGACCGTCCATCGAGCTCGCCAGGCTAGGGCGTGTCCCTAATTGGAATCGCTCGCGCCTGCCCGTAAACGTGCCCGTGCCCGTGCCCGACGGTCCGTGAGGCGACGTTGGGCCCGTTTGTTTGTAGGCCGAGGTTTGTGGCGCGGGCCTGGCCCGCGCGCGCCGCGCCCAGCTGGGCGCGCAGGGCGAGCCGGGCGCGCCGTGGCGGGATCTTCCCAGCGACTTTGGTCCCTGGAAGACCGTGTTCAATCGCTTCGACCGCTGGGCAAGCAAGGGTATCTGGCAGCGTCTGTTCGAAGCGCTTCGTCAAGACTCCGACGATGAGCGGCACAGCATCGACAGCACGATCAATCGCGCCCATCAGCACGCAGCCGGAGCAAAAGGGGGCCGTCGGAGCACCGCATCGGTCGGTCTCGTGGTGGCCTGACGACCAAGGTTCACTTGGTCGTTGATGCTCTGGGCCTGCCGTTAGTTTTCGAGATCACCGAGGGCCAGCGACACGATAGCCGGCCTGCCAGCGAACTGGTTCAGCGCGCACGGTCAAGCTGCATCCTGGCCGACAAGCCCTACTATTCAGACGCATTTCGCGCGGCATTGGCCTGCCAGGGCTGCTTGCCTGTCATCCCCTCCAACGGCAGCCGCGCCGGTAAATTTCCGAACGACAAGCAGCTATACAAGTCCCGCTCCGAGATCGAGTGCACGTTCAACCTACTCAAGCAGGTTCGTGATCGAGTTGCATCACGCCCTATCGGTCACCCGCATCACTAGTTGCTTGAGGCAGCGCCGACTGCGCGGGCAGCTGCCCGCGGCGCGCGCGTGCCATGCGCGAGCCCGGAGGGGGCACGCGCCACAAACCCAGGCCTACCAGCCAAAAACACGCCGACGGTGACTTACGGACCATCGGGCACGGGCACGGGCACGTTTACGGCGAGACCAGCAATTTCAGGGACACGCCCCCTAGTGATTGGCGACGGGCAGCTCCTTGGCGAGCGCCCGCAGAAACTCGATGCGCGTCGGGGGAGGCAGCCGTTGCGCGCCCGTCGAGAGCGTGAGGAATAGCTCACAGGCGCGGGCCGGGCTCAAATCAGCGCGACCGACGTCGGCCAGAAACGCCGCGCGCTGCTCGGACGGCAACGCGTCGGCGATGGCGCGCGTCGCACGCGCGATGGCTCCCGGAGCCGGCTCGATCGGCGGCTTGCGCTCGAGCCGCAGGGAGAGGCCGCGCGCGAGCATGCTCGTGTAAGCCTCCAGCGCGTCGTCGCCGAGCTCGGCCACGGCTCGCCCCACGAACGCGGCGTCGCCCCCCTGCCAGAGCCTCGCGCACGCATCCGACGAGCTTTGCGCCACCCGCAGCCGAGTCGCCGCCCACAGCTCCAAGTCGGCCGGCGCCAAGTACTGCAAGCTGCTCGCGGCCGCCTCGCGCGACAGCAGCCGCAGCTGCTTGGGAGTGCTGGCGCCCACGGCGAGCGCGGCTTGGTGCTGCGCGAGCACCGGCTGCAAGGCGCGGTCGAGCGCGGCGTCGAAGCGCGCGGCAGGAGCGTCGTCGCGGCGGAGCAGCCAAAGCCCCAGCAGCAGCAGCGGTAGCGCGAGCAGCACGGCGAGAATGAGCCGCCCAGAGCGGCGCGGTCGCGGCGCGGTCATCGCTCGCATGCTCACACGAAAGCGAGCGCGCACGGCAGCGATTTGGTGACGCCCGCGCCTCGTGCTTAAGTGAGGTCGTCTAGATGGGCGTCTCGGATCAAACTCGCATCGACCGCTGGCTGACCGCCGCCCGCATCTTCAAGTCGCGAAACCTGGCGCAAACGGCGTGCGAGGCGGGACACGTGCGGATCAATGACTTGCAAGTGAAGCCGAGCCAGCCCGTGAGGATCGGCGATGAGGTGCGCGCGTTCGCGCCGCGAGGCACGGTCGTGCTGCGAGTGCTGGGAGTCGCCGACAAGCGCCTCTCGGCGCAGCTCGCGCAGCTGCTGTTCGAAGATCATTCGCCGCCTCCGCCCCCGAAGGAAGAGCGAGTCGCGGTGCGCGAACGCGGCGCCGGTCGCCCCACCAAGGCCGATCGGCGCGCGCTCTCCAAGCTGCGCGGCCGCTAGGTGGAAGGGCGGAAAGCGCCGAGCAGCTGCTGCCAGGCCGCGGCCTCTTCGCGCGACAACGCGGGCGAATCCGCGCGGCGACTCGCGCGCACGGCCCGCGGGCGTACCAGCGAAAGCGAGGCTCGCTCGACGCGGGCGATGGCGCCGGCGGCTCCGACGCACAGCGCCGCGAGATTCGGCCCCGTAGCTCGGCGCGGCGCTGCCAGCAGGCGAAAGCTGGCCTCGCTGCCGCGCGCCTCGATGCCGCACACGTGACCGCGAAGCGGATCCGCGAAGGGATCGGGCATACCGGGCAGCCCCGCGTCGATGAACCCACCGAGCGTGAGCTCGGGCGTCGCGCCGACCAATCCCAGGCTCAAGCCCTTGCGGGCCGCCGCGGCCTCGATCTCCGAGAGCGGCGTCGAGCCGGTGAAGGTCGCGATACCGGAGACCGCGTCGATGCCCGGCACCGGCTCGCGCGGCTCGCCCGCGGGCTCGCGCTGCGGCTCGAGAGCATGCGGGCTGAGCACGCCGTCCGGGTCCCACGCGCGGCGCAGGCGCCGTAGCGTCTCGAGGCCGCCGCCTAGCTCCGCGTCCAGGAAATGGGCCTTGCTGGTGCCGACGCCGTGGTGATGGCTGAGCGTGGCGCCCTCCGCGATGGCCGCGCCGAGCACGGCGTCGAGCAGCGAGTCGTAACGCGCGAGCGCGTCACCTTCCCGAGTAGCGACGAGCGTGAAATAGATGCTGCAGCCGTCGGGGTAGGCGTGGCTCAGATGCGCGAGCACGAGCGCATGAGCTCCCGCGGCCTCTCGCACCGCAGCGTACACCCGCGCCAGACGCGCCCACGGCGCCGCTACCTCGAACGTGTCGTTGAAGGCGCCTTGCTGAAAGACCTTCGATTGGCGGTAGCTCACGCTGTAGCGGTGCGCGAGCCAGGCGCGCGCGGGCGCGTCACCCAGGCTCTGTCCGCCGAGCTCGAGCACGAGGCGCTCGGTCGCGCGGGCGTCGTCTCGCGGCTCATCGCCTTTGCCCTCGAAGAGGAGGATGAGGGTCGCGGAGCGGCTGACCCAGCGCTCGAAGCCGTGGATGGCGGCGTTCAGCAGCCGCGGCGCCGCGAGCGCGGACCGAAGCACGGCGCCGCTCGGCACGCCGGAGCGAGCCGGCTCCTTTCCCGCGTCGTCCGTGACTCTGCCGCGACTGAGCAAGTATGAGTCGAGCGGATCGTACAGCCGCATCACCTCGGGGCGGATGCCAGCCTGCATGATCAGCCGCATCGCCTCCGCCCCCGCCTCGAAGGTCGGCAAGCGATAGGCGATGAGCACGCGGCCGCGCGGCGCGGGCCGCAGCTGCAGGCGCGCCGCGTGAATGACGCCGAGCGTGCCTTCCGAGCCGATCAAGAGATCGAGCGGGCTGGGCCCGCCGAGGCGGCGCGTGAAGCGCGCTCGCTGCCCGGTGCCGAGCACGCAGTCGGCCGAGCGCACCATGTCTTCAATCTTACCGTAGCGGCTGGAGCACTGCCCGGCGCCGCGCGCGGCGAGCCAACCGCCGATGGTCGAACACAAGATGCTCGATGGAAAATGGCCGACGGTGAAGCCGTGGCGCGCCAGCTCGTCTTCCAGATCGATCCCGAGCACGCCCGCTTCGACGTCGACCACGCCCTCGTCAGGCAAGATCGAGACGCGCCGCAGTCGCTTGGTGTCCACGACGATGGTGCGCTCCGTCGTGCGCACCGCGCCGCACACACCACTGCCCGCGCCGTAAGGCACGAGCGAGAAGCCTTCCTCGCGCGCGCACGCCACCAGCGCGGCGACCTCGTCCGCGTGCTCCGGCCACACGACGAGCGCCGGCTCCGTCAGCTGCAGCGGGCCCGCCGAAGCGGCGATCAGGTGACGCGGCCAGGCATCTCGAGCTGCCGCCGCGAGGTCTGTACCGCGGTCACTCGCGGCGAGCCCCGGAACGCGTGCCTGCACGACATCGGCCAAATTCACAGGACTCTTGTACCCCTCGAGCTACGGGACGTATACCCGGGGTAGAATGCGCACGCTGCCGTGGTGCCTGGCTCTGCTCTGCTTGCTTCCTCAGTGTGGTGGAGGCGGCCCGGCGGGGAGCGAGGGGCAAGCCAAGTCCGCCGCAGACGTGACTTCGTCGGAACGCGATAGCGACAGCGACGACAGCGAGCGAGCAGCCGGCGACGACGCCAATAGCGATGTCAGCGCCGACAAGCCCCAGGCTGTCGCCTGCGATGACGGGACGTGCAGCCCGTGCGGTGACGGCATTTGCCCGAGCGGCTGGTACTGTGACGAGAAAGCCAGCGCCTGCAGCTGGCTGACCGAGTGCGCCGACAAGCCGACCTGCGGCTGCGTCACGCGCGTCCTCGGCTCCGCCTGCAAGTGCCGCGAGGAAGCCGGCGGCCTGCGCGTCGCCTGCGACTAGCGCTCGAGCAGGGCGCGCGGGTGCCGCGAGCGGGTTGGCTTCACTAGCGCTGAGTCACGGTCGCTGCGCCAGCATCAAGATGCGCGGCGAGGCCTGACCCAAGAACACGCCGGGCGTCGCAGGGTGGCCGCTCACCTCGGTGACGCGGAAGCCGACCTCGTGAAGGAGCTTGCCGAGCTCGTGGAAGGAGTAGAGGCGCACCGAGTACGTGCACTCGCGCGTGCGTCCGTCGTCCAAAATCACCGAGCGCTTCACGCGCAGCCGGCTCGTGAAATAATCGATGACCGCGTCATCCATGCAGACGCAGGCGTCGCCTTCGAACCACACCGAGCTCGGCGTGTGCGCGGCGACGAAGTCACGGTTGATGACGTCGACCAGGAACATGCCGCCGGGGCGCAGCGCGCGGAAGGCGCGCTCGGCGACCGAGAAGTTCTTGTCCTCTTCGAAATAACCGAAGCTGGTGTTCCAGCAGAAGATGCCGTCGAACATCTCTTCGAACGCCATCTCGCGCATGTCGCCCTGAAGGAAGTTGATCTTCTGCGAGCGCTCCTGCGCGCTCTCGGCGGCGAGCGCCAGCTGGTAGAGCGACAAGTCGTAGCCAACCACGCCGTAACCGCGGCTGGCGAGCTCGACCGCGTGCTGCCCAGAGCCGCAGCCCAAGTCGAGCACGACGCCGCCCGGGGCTACGCCCAAGCTCTCTTCGACGAACGTGACCTCACGCTTAATCTGCTCGTCGCTGACCTTCCAGTTGGCACGCACGAAGTCTTCGCTGAACAGCTCCTCCCACCACGGGCGCTTTTGCTTCGACTTCTTCTTCTCCGTTTCGCCCGCGACCTCGGCGCCGGCGGGCGGAGCGCCGGGCGCTCGCTTCGGCGGCGGCGGCGGCGCTTTGGCCTCGGCGCGAGCCGGCAGCGGTGGTGGCGCCTGCGGCTGCTGCGGCGCCTGCTGAGACTGCGGCTCCTCGGGCGGAACCGACGGCGAGTCCTCGCGAGATAGCTCTTCGACCTGGATGCGGTCGAGCGAGTCGGGCGGCGCCTCGTCGGGGGTGAGCTTGGCCGGCGCGAGAGGCGCGTCTGCCGTGAGCGCGGCGACGGCGGCGGGCGGCGCGGACGGGGCAGCGGGCAGCACATCGGACAGAGGCGGGGCGGCGGGGCTCGCGACGAACGCGGGCGGAGCCGGTGTCGGCTCGACGGGTATCGGCGGCGGCGCGGCGAACGGCGCCGCCGAAGCCGGCGGCGGCGCCTCGAGCGGCGCGGATGACGCCGAGCGATCGGTCGGCGTCTCTTCGTCTTCGTCGGTCGTGATCGGGATATCGGGTGGAGAGTCGTCGACGGGAATTTCGACGGTGATCGGCGGAATTCCGTGCTCGTCGTCACCCGGCGACGCTTCGACCGGCGGCGCTTCGAGCGGCGCCACCGCGACCGGCGGCGCTTCGAGCGGCGCCACCGCGACCGGCGGCGCGCTCACCGCGGCGGCCGGAATGGCAGCAGGCGCGGGCGGCTCGACGAAAGGCGGCGGAGCGATGAGGCCAGTCACGAAGCCGAGCGGAGTCGGCACCGGATCCGGCGCTGCCTCGAGCGTGCGCTCGAGATCTTGCGCTGGCGAAACGGGCGCAGGCGCGGGAGGCGGCGCGGGCGCGCGCTCCGAGGGCGTTCCGACCGAAATGATGCGCTGCGCGAAGATCGACCCCGACTTGGGAGCCGCCGCGACCGGCGCCCCCGGCGCGTCGTCCGCCGCGGAGGGCGACTTCTCGCGCGGACCCGGCGGCTCGCTCGGCGACCGCGAGGCGCGCGTGTCAGGCCCTGTGCCAGCCCGAGTATCATCGTCGAGAGTGGCCGAGGATTGGGCGCGTGGGCGCGGCACGGCGAGGCGACCGCCCGTCGGCATCTCGGTCGTGCTGAACGCCCCCGCATCTTTGGCGAGAGCCTCGCCAATCACGCGCAGCGAGTCGTTGCTCGCGAGCGCGGCCGCTACGGGGTCACGCGAGGCTACCTCCCCGTCTTGGAATGAGATGGAGGGCGTGCTCGGCGTGCTGGCGCCCCCCGGCGGAGGCACGGACGGGTTTTGCGAATCGCGCTTGGGCTTCGGCGGTGGCGCGAGCTTGCGCGACGTCGGCATCACCGAATCGTGTCGAGGCGTCGCCTGGGGCTCGGCCTCCGCCTCGGGCGGGTGCACCAGCACCTCGACGTCGTCATCGGGCGCAGCCTCTGCCCCAACCTGCGGCGCGGCCTCCTCCTTTGCCGCCAGCGGTGCGTCGTCCGAAGCCTCGCTCATGTTGCCGAAACCAGCGATTGCCCCATGCGCACGACACCCGTCGGGCGCGTCAAGGTCGGGCCGGGCTCGAACAGCACGACGGCGGTCGACCCGAGGTGAAACATACCAATCTCGTCGCCGCGGGCCACCTGAAGCGCGGGCTCTACGCTGTGATCGCCGGGCGGCACCGCGGGAACGCCGGGCATGGCGCTAACGCTGATGCGGCCGACGATGGTCGCGCCCACCATCACGACCGTGACGCGACCGAGCGACTCGGTGTCGATCACGATCGCGACGCGATTGTTACGCACGAACAGCCGCGGAACGTAGCGCTCACCGATGCTGTTCACCGGGAACAGGTCGCCGGGCAAGCCGCGCAGCAACGTGACGCGCCCGTCGACGGGCGAGTGAACGCGGTGATAATCACCGGGCGCCAAGTAGACGACCGCGAATTGGCCGCCGGAGTAGCGCTCCGCGTCGCGGGCGTCGCCGATCAGCTCGGCCGCTTCGTAGAGCTGGCCCTTCACGTGGATGCGAGCGCCGGTGTCGATGCGGCCCACGCACGACAGCTTCCCGTCGGAGGGGCTCACGATCGGATCGCTGCTGATGCGACGAGCGCCATGTTTGAGCGGGCGCGTGAAGAAGGCGTCGAAGCTGGGATAGGAGCCGAGGTGGCCCTCCGCTTCGTCCATGTTCACGTCGTACGCGCGGCAATAGGCGCGTTCGACCGCGCGTGCGAGGCCGCTGGGTATCGGCTGATCACACAGGCGACCGACGGCCCGGCTGAGGTGGACGCGCGGCAGAGCGCGCAGGATCTGTGCGGCGGCAAATGTACTGAGGCTCACCAAAAACCCGTTGAACTTCGCGGAATTCGACCGCCTATCGTAGGGCTACCGGAGGCCGCTGGTCAATCGCGCGGGAGCTTTCGAGCAGCTTCACAAAGAGCCCGCCAGGCGTCCGCTCGCGCGGGGGTGATGACGGCAGCCGACGGCGCAGCTCCGCCCGTCGAAGAACTCGCGGGAAGCGGCGGAATTTCGGAGCCCGCGGGCTGACCGGGCAGAGTGAACCGGCCCCGGCATGCCACCTCTTCAGTCAGAGGATCGGACGCCAGACCGAGCTCGAACGCGCGCTCCGCGGCCTGCAGGTCGGTTTTCTCGAGCACGCGGCCGCGGAGCGAGAACCAGGGTCCATATATGCCGTCAATTTCCGTCTCGACACCAAGCCGCTTGGCGGCCTGCTCCGGCTCTGCGCGGGCAAACTCGGCGCGACCAACCCGAAACCGGTACCCAGGCTCACCGCCCGGTTCGCCCGGCGCGAGGGTGAGCGCGGCTTCGGAGCCAAAGCCGGCCTCGAACAGCAGGTCACCGACCCGCGCGCGCCGCGCCAAGTCCCTCGCGTCGAGGTGCGCCCGTGATGGTGCACCGAGCACGGCCGCGCCGGTTCCGAAAGAAGACGCGAGCAAATGACGCTGCCAGCGCAGGTTCCACTGCTCGAGGTCGTAGCCGGTCACGCTGCGCAGCGCGGAGCTCGGGTCGTCTTGGCCGAGCCCCTTCAGGTCCGCGAACAACAGGCGCAGCGCGGCGTCCCCCTGCTCGCGCACGAAGAAGCTGACGAAGCTCTGCACCTCGGCGTACGCCGTCGACGCCGCTTCCGGCGTCGGCAACATGGCGATCGAGGGGCCCAGCTTGTCGATGCCGATCTGTCGACCGCGACGCAGCGCGCGCGCGGCCGTCTCTTCGGCCCAGTCTTTGGGATCGAACGGGCGCTCTTCGCGCCAGCGGTTCTCTTCGCGCTTGGCGACGCCTTCCTGCAACCACAGCGGCGCGCGATCGCGCGTGGCGCGCGTGACGAGCAGGTGCGTGATCTCGTGCGCGAGCGTGTCTTCCCAATGGTAGCCGGAGCGCGTGGCCTGGGGCGAGAGGATGATGATGCGACCGAAGCGCGCCACCGCCAGCGTGCCGGTCGTCTCCGCTGCCTCGAGCGGCAAGCCGGTGACGGCCGAGAGTGAGAACAGGTCGCGAACCATGTCGATGCGCAGCGGCCTCGGCAGGTCGGCTCCCAGCTCCGCGCCGATGCGGTCGCGCGCCCGCGCCGCGACTTCGAACACGAACGGCGCGAACACGCGATCGGCGTCGTCTTGCAGCCGCAGCCAGATGCCGCGCGCCTTGTCCTCCACCACGAAGCCGGCCGCGGTGGCGCGCGCGCAGCGCTTGGCTATTTCGGCCAGGCTCGCGCCTTCTTTGCTCTCGGTGACGGCCGGGTTCGCCAGCACGGCGCTCGCTCCCACGCAGTCGCCCAGATAAACCAGCAGCCGCCCTCGCTCGAGCAAGAACTGCGGAGTCTGCGCCTCGACGCCGCTCGCGAGCTTCTGGGCTCGCTCGAGATCGAGCTCGGTGATGGCGTCCGAGAGCGCGCCCAAATCGACAGCGCCGAACAACGCCGCGCGCGCGCGCGGCTCGTAGCCGAGCGCGCTCACGAAGACGATCAACAAGGCCAATACCGCGCGCTTCATTTGAGCAGCCCCTCCGTGTAGCGCTTGACCGCGGGTCCGAGCCGCCCGCCCTTGTCGCGCGAGAGCCCTTCGATGACCCGCTTGCGAAACGCCTCCGCGCGCTGGTTCTTCACGTGACCGGGAACGTCGGCGCGCTGGCTCATGTCGGAGCGGTCACGCTCTCGCCCCTGATCCTTTTGCTGGTCACCCTCGGAGTCTTGCGGCTGTGGGTCTTGTTCGGACTCGTCCTCGCGCTGCTCGAGCAGCCGCTGAGCTTGACGTTGGAGCTCGAGGCCGCGCTCGCCACGGCCTTGCGCGAGCTCTTGGGCGGCTTCGCGCATCAAGCCTTCGGCGCGATCGAGCGCGTCCGCCACCTCCCCCGGCAGCGCGGCTTCACCGTGGCTGCCGCGCCCCGACAAATTCTCCGCGCGCTCTGCCAGCTCACGCTCGCGCTTACTGGAGCGCTCGAGCGCCTCCTTCGCGCGCTCGCTCTCACGCTCTCGCGCCTTCTTCAGCAGCTCGTCGACCCAGCTCAGCTGCTTGTCCAGCTCCTGCTCGGCCCTTTGCAGCGCCTCCGGCGCCACGTCGCGGTTGCCGGCTCGCTTGGCGGCGCCGAGCTGCTGCTTGGCGCTCTCGGCGCTCTGCTTGGCGTCTTTCAGCGACAGGCGCGCCATGCTCTCGGCCATGGCACGGCCGTGCTCGCGAGAGAGGGCCGCGGCTTGCTCCCCGGGGCTCTGGCTCGGCGCGTAGTCGGGCAGCTGCTCGAACGCGCCGCGCAGCGCGTCGGCTCGCTCGCGCGCCTCGCGCTGCAGCTCGGCGTCTTGCTCCCTCTCGGCCGCCGCCTCGAGCGCGCTCTCGACGGCGCTGATCTCTCCCGCGTGCTCGTCGGACAGCTGCGCGAGCTCGCGCATCAGCTCCTGAAATTGCTGGTGAGCTTGCGAGGCTTCGCCCTGCGGCTGCGCGCCGCCGCGCCCCGTCTGACCGCCGCCCTCCACCCCGCCGCCGCCCGCGGAGCTGAAGGAAGGCTTGGGCCTGCGCAGGCGCTCCGCGAGGTGCCGCGCCGCCAGCTCGGCCTCCCAGTAGCTTCCGGCAGCCAAGCCACGATCGATGCGCCGCGTCTCGCCTTGGGCCACGCTGCCGAGATCCGCGCCGAGCTCGGACAGGGTGAGCAGCGCCGCAGCGCCACCGCGCAGCACCGGCAGCGCGCCCTCGAGCCGCAGGCTGCTGAGCTTGCGTTTCTCGGGGTCCACTCCGAGCTTGCAGCCCTCGGCCACCTCCTCCGCGACGTCGCCCAAGCGCTTGGCGACGCTCTCTGCGTCGCGGTTGCCCGTCGCGCGGAGGGCGGCGTCCACCGCCAGCAGCACGTCTTCCATACGTCGCAAGAACGTCTCCTGCGTGGGCGCCGGGCGCTCGAGCGCGCGCGCCTGCCCGAGCAGGAACGCCTTGAGCGGCTTCGGTACCGTCGCGCCCGCAAAAGCGCCATCGACGAACGCTCGCAGCGGCTCGACCACGCTTTTGACGCGCGCCTGCTGCTCCGCGCGCCTCGCTTCGGCGGAGCGCGGCTTGGCGTCTTTCTTCGACGCGGCTTCGGCGTCGCGCACGCTGGCGGCGTACGCGCTGATCAGGTTCGCGCGCGCGGCTCGGAGCGCGGCGTAACGCGCCGCCTCGCCTTCGCCGATGCCCGGCGGCACGATGGTGATCGGCGCGCTCGCGCCCCACTTCGCGCCGGCCACGCCGTCGTTGTCTCGCGCTTCTACGGTGAGCTCGACGGGCAAGAAGCTGCGGCGCAGCATGGCGTCACGCGGAGAGATGGCCTGCGCGCCCGTGTGCTGTTTGGCTTCACCGTCCAGGCGCTCGAGCGTGCGTCGCTCTTCACGACCGCCGGCGCGCATGACGAGCGCCACCTCGCGGATGCCGTAGTCGTCGGTGATGGAGTAGCGAAGCTCCAGCGCTTGCAAGTCCTTCAGCTGCACGGTGCGCGGCGCGCCCTCCAGCGCCACTTCCGGCGCGGCATCGGGGATGGGCTTTACGGAGAGTGAGCCGCTCTCGAGGATCAGCACCGGACCGAAGCGAGCCGCCACCCGCAGCTCGACGGGCTTGCCCAGCGTCCAGCGAGCGACCACGCCGCCGGAGCCGTCGCTGACGAAGGGCACCTCGTGACCGTCTCCCACCAGCACCAACTTGCGCCCCTCACGCTCCGGCACACCGCGGAAGGTGAGCACGCTGCCGGCAGGCTCGTGCGCCACGCCTTCGGGAAACAAGCGGTGGTCGGAGGCGCGCAGGTAGGCTGGCGGCTGCGCCTCGACGCTCAAGCTCCCGAGCCAGGTCATCGGCAGGGGCGCTACGCCTCCGCGCGCCGCCAGCACGTTGAGACCCTCCGGCACTCGGGCAGGATCGAAGGCGATGCCGACGCCGCTCACGACCACCGCGACCAGCAGCGCGAGCCGCGCGCGGTCCGCCGCCGCCGCCGCCCAACGATCCAGCGCGTCCGCCGGCGCCTGGGCGAGAACGCGCTGGAAGTGCAGCTGCGCGAGCTCCGCTGACTCGCCGCTCGCGTCCGCGTCCTGAGCGGGCTCGCGCTCGACGAGCGTCAGGGCGCGAAGAGCCTTCTGACCCAGCGCGGGCTCGGCGCGAAGCAGCGTGGCGCTGAGCAGCCGCCGGCGGCTCGCGAGCGTGCGACGCGCGTGCATCACCACGAAAACCAACACAGAAACCGCGGCGAGCAAGAGCCCCGCGGCGAGCAGCCGCATGCCACCGCTGCCCTGTCGCGCGACGTGCCCTGCGGCAACGAGGCCCGCGAGCACGAGGCCCCAGGCGAGCTGTCGGCGCGCCACCGCGATGCGCTGCCGAAATCGGGCCGCGAGCGCGTCGATGGGGGCAACAGCGGGAGCACGACGAGCGCGAGCCATGGACGGGCAGAGAGCATAGCTCGGAACCAGCGCTGCCAAGGGTCGATGTGGGTCGAGCGAGGCGCTCACGAAGCAAGCCGAGCAGCAGGGCGAGAAGCCGGCGAGCGAACGCGCCGCGTCTCGACTTCCGGGTCGTCGTGGCCCATGCTTGCCGAGGAGCCGTGACCGTGGAAGGCACCGACCGGCTGAGACGAGTGCTACTTGCCCTGCCGGACGTGACGTTGCGGGTCGGTTGGCTACGCGCTCACTTGGCTGAGCTGCCAGACGCCGAGGCGGCCGAGCTGCTCGCGAGCCTTTGCCGCGACGGCGAGCGAGGGGACCCCGAATCCCGAGAGGCGCTGCTGGTCGTGGCGATGGTGCTAGCGGCGGACGCGCACACGCCGTTCGTCGAGCGTCTGCGGCACCACGCGGAGGAGCGACGTTTGCTCAGCCTGGCGCGGCTACTGCGCCGCAGCGAGAGCTCGGCCTCCCTCCGCCTCTCGGAGCCGCCCGTCCCCGACTACGGCGCCGGCCGCGAGCTCACGGTGGGTGAGCGGCGCAGCCTGGCCCGCTCGCCGAACCGGCGCGTTCTCGAGAAGCTCCTGCGTGATCCGCACCCGCTGGTGCTCAAGCAATTGCTGGGCAACCCGCGGCTCACCGAAGACGACGTCGTGCGCCTGGCGGCGCGCCGGCCCCTACACTCCGCGATCGTCGACGCCTTGGCCGAGAGCCCTCGCTGGCTGAGGCGGCCGCGCGTGCGGCTCACGCTGCTGCTCAACCCCGGCACACCCGAGGTCGTCTCGATGCCGCTCTTGGCGGTGTGCACTCGCTGCGAGCTGATCGACGTCATCCACGGCGCCGACGCCCCGCTCGCGCTGCGCGCCTCGGCCCAAGAGCTGCTCGAGCGCAGCCCGCCGCTGGGGCAGCAAGCGACGAGCACGCACTTGCTGCAGTGACCCTGCGCTGACGAGGGTCGCGGGCGAGCTCTTGCCCGCATTTGCCGCTTTCTGGGCCCGCTCTGGCTTTTCGCCCGGCACGCGTTAGGCTGGCCTGGTCAGTGTCGATGTCGGAGCCCAAGCCGGTCATTCACGAGTTCGAAACGCCGGACGTAGCGCCCCCGCCGCCGCCTGCGAGGAGCTACGACTGCGACATGTGCGGCGAGCGTTTCGACGGCGAACCGGCCGGATCCGGGCTGTTCATGTGGACGCGAGGCGACGAGGTGCGCTTCGAGGAGCCACCGCTCTGCCAAGGCTGCGCCGAGAACGTCACGCTCGACGCGCTCACGCGCTGGGAAGTCGAAGAAGAAGAAGAGGGCTGAGCGGGCCCTCCCCGCCCTCGGCTTCCCGAGCCATCTCACGCGGCCGAGCTACCGGTCGCGTCGCGGCTGGGCGTCGCCTCACCGACGCCGCACGAACGCGCCAGCAGCTCGACGACGTCGAGCGTCTGGATTTCGTCTTCTTTCGACTGCGACTTCACGCCGTCCTTGAGCATGGTCATGCAGAACGGGCAAGCGCTGGCGATGGTTTGCGCGCCGTCATTTTGAGGACGACCGAGCGCGTCGACGAGCTGCAAGGTGCGCTTCACGTTGACGCGATCCTTGTTCTGCTCCTCCATGAACATCTGCGCGCCGCCGGCGCCGCAGCACAGACCCTTCTTGCGGTTCCAGCCCTCGGCCTCGACCAGCTCTACGCCGGGGATGGCCGCCAAAATTTGGCGCGGCGACTCGTAGATGTCGTTGTAGCGCCCGAGGTAACAAGAGTCGTGATAGGCGACCCGCCCCTTGACGGGCTGCTTCGGGACCAGCTTCTTCTCCGCGACCAAGCCGAGCATGAAGTCGGTGTGGTGAATGACCTCGAACTTTGCGCCGAAGTCCGGGTACTCGTGGGTGAGGGTGTTGAAGCAGTGCGGGCAGGTCGTCAGGATCTTCTTGATGCCTCCCTGCTCTTTGTAGCCGTTCAAGGTGGCGGCGTTCGTCTCCGCCAGCATCGCGAACAAGTATTCGTTGCCGGCGCGTCGAGCCGGGTCACCCGTGCAGGTCTCTTCTTCGCCGAGGATCGCGAAGTCCACCCCCGCCGCTAGCAAGAGCTGCGCGGTGGAGCGCGCGATCTTCTTCGCGCGGTCGTCGTAGCTGGCGGCGCAGCCGACCCAGAACAGCACCTCCGCGTCCGGCTTCTCCGAGAACATCTTGAGCCCCAGGCCCTCGGCCCAGTTCGTGCGATCCACGCGCGCTAGGTTCCAGGGGTTGCCGTTGCTCTCCATGCCCTCGAACGGCTTGGCCAGCTCTTGCGGGAACTCGCCCTTGATCACCACCAAGTTGCGCCGCATCTGCACGATTTTGTCGACGTAGGTGATGTTGACGGGGCACTGCTCTTCGCAGGCGCGGCAGGTCGTGCAGGCCCACAGCACGTCCGGGTGAATGATCTCGGGCACGAGATCGATCGGCTTGAGCTTGGAAGGCTCGGCCCCCGCCGCTTCGAGCTCACCTTCGCGCCCGTACAAGTGGTTGCGCAGATCGAGGGTGAGCTGCTTCGGCGACAGGATCTTGCCCGTCTTGAACGCGGGACAATTGTCGGAGCAGCGGCCGCACTCGGTGCAGGTGTAGAAGTCGAGCACGTCCTTCCAGCTGAAATGATTGATGCGGGCGTAGCCGATGCGCGCGGACAGCAGGTCCTCCCCTTCGGTGGCCTTCTCCACCGCTTCCATCAGCTTCTCGGTGTTCTCGGCCAGCGGGCGCAGGCGACCGCGCGGCGTGAGGTCGCCCAGCGCCACGTTGGGGATGGCGGTGATGATGTGGAAGTGCTTCGAGTGCGGCAGGATGTTCAGGAACACCAGCACCAGCGTCGAGTGCGTCCAGAAGCCGGCGTGAGCCAGCACCACCAGCGCGTTCACCGAGAGCCCGCCCAAGAGCAGTGACATCAGCGAGCCGCCGGGATCGGGGAAGGCATGAAACCCCGCGCCCTGAGCGGGCCCGAGCGGCATCAGCAAGGTGCTGGCGCGCGCGCACCACGCGGCGTCGGCGTCGCAGACGCTGGTGGCGAAGCGCTCACGCAGCGCGATGCTCGAGCCGTCGTACAACAGGTCGGCCAGCATCATGACGATGATGATGCCGAGGATGAGCAGACCTTCGCCGCTCAAGGTCATGCGCTTCTCGCGCTTGATGGCGCGGAAATAGACGAACACGGTCGCCCCCGCGATCACCAGCAGCGCGAACACGTCTTTCAAGAACGAATAGAGCTCGCCGAGCGGCAGCCCCAAGAACGGCTCCGGACCGAGGATGAACAGGTTGAACGACGGGTCGAACCCTCGCCCCCACAAGATCAGCGTGCGCAGCAGCAGCACGCCGAAGCCCAAGAAGATGAGCTGGTGCGCCATACCCGCGAGCAGGTAGTTGCGCATTTTCTTCTGGTAGAACGCGAAGGTCCAGACCGCGGCCGCCCGCTCGCCAACCCGGTCGGTGCGGCTCTCCCAAGTGCTGCTACCCACCTTCAACAAGTGCCAACGCCGGCGCGCGCTCCACGCAAACACGGCCGTCAGCGACACGATGATCAGCGCCATCAAGATCGGGTTCATCTCGTCTCCGTCCTCACCGTGGCGCGGCGAGGTGCATTCACCGAAGCTTACCCCCCAAGTCCACGGGCGAGCCAGAATGCTGGCGCGGCGCTCCCGGCCTGCCGTCCTGCCTACTCAGGCTCTCGGCTCTGCCAGACGGGGCCGCTAGCCGTGCCCCGTCACGCGCAGGTAGATCAGCAAGGCAATCCAGAGGATCAGCGCCACCACCACGATCACGAGCGCGGTCCGTCGGTGGGCGGGCGCGGGCTCGAGCGGCGCGCTGATCGCCTCGCTCTCGACGACCGCGGCGGGAGGCTTCTTGGAGGGCACACCCCGCAGCGGGCGCACCGACGCATCGGCCACGTCGCTCGGAATGACCGTGAGCAGCAGCACGCCCCGCGGCAGCTCCGAGCCTTCGGGCGGCAGCCCTCCTTGCTCTGGGATGCGTAGGGTAACGCCGCGCGACTCGGGCACTTCCTCGTCGCTCCGTCGCGGCAGCGTGATCTCCACCACCTCGGCCGGCTCGGCGCGAGAGCGAAGCGTGATCGCTCCTGAGCGGCCGCACGCATCACAGCCGCCACCTCCGCAACCGGCGCACGTCACGTTGCGCGGAAGCTCGAGCTCCAGCACCTCGCCCGCGAGCAACCACTCGCGTCGAATCTTGACGCGGTGGAGCACGTCCGGACCTCGTGGTCCTTCGAGCGCACGGCTGGTGACGCGGGCCAGAACTTCGGGCAACAGTCCCTTATACTCAAGTTCACGGCGAGCGGGGAGGGCCGAATGCCTCGGGGGCACGACGCGGCCCGCGACAAGATCGCCACGGCGCATCCCGCAGCGAGACACGAGACACGGAGTGCGGTCGCGTTGCCCCAGGCGACGGCGCGAGGCTCATCCGCTGTAAAGCTCGCTACGCACGCGGCGCGGCTACGTCGAACGTCGCGCGAGGGCCAGCGTGAGCAGCAAGCTGAGCTGCTTCATGCCCTTCACCTCTCCGGCGATGGTGCGATCGTACAGTCTCGCTACCGCGGCCAGATCGAACAAGCCGAGCGACGCCAGAAGCGACTCGCGTCCGAGCAGGTGCGCGCGAAACAGCTCCTGCTCGCGAGCAGAGCGGCGCAGCGCCGCATCGAAGTCGAAGAAGGGGCGCTTGGGCGGCAGGTGACGCGCGCCGAGGTGACTCGTGAGGCGCCCTAGCCAGCCGGGCCGAGGCACGGGACGCCCCGTCTTTTGCCACGGGATGCGCGCCATGGCCGGGTAAGCCTCGTGGAGGAAACGTGCTTGGAGCTGCGCGCCGAGCCGATGCCGCGGATGAAGCGCCAACAGGCGGTCGAAGAACTGGGGAGCGAAGAACGGAAACGCGGACTCGGCGACGGGGCGCCAAAGCAGCGCGCCATTGGTCGTGAAGCGGCGGATGCGATTGCGCAGCACCCAAAAGTCGAGCCAGCGAGGATCGGAGGGCGTAAGCTGGGAGGTAACGTCGACGAGGCTCTGCTCGAGCGCGGCGCGCGCGTGCCGCGTGAGCTCACGACGCGCGTCGGGCAGCAGCAGCTTCTGCCACGCCGCGCCTTCGATGGCGGAGCGCGCCCGCCACAAGCGCCGCAAGCGAGCCGCGGGCGAGTGTTCACCGAGCGCTGGCCGCAACAGGGCGCTACCGCCGAGCACGATGTCCCCCGCGAGGCCGTCGAGCCTGAGCAAGTCGCCCTGAAACTCTCGACTGAAGCTGACACCTGCGGAGTGCAGTACATCGAGGTGCCCGTCGGTGAGCTGGCACGCGAGCTCGGCGTGATCGCCGACCCAGCCGTCTTTCAGCTCGAGAAAGCGCCACGGCGCGCCGAGCGCGGCCGCGACGCGTCGAGCGATCACCACGTCCGGGGGCTCGGCGCCCGAAGCGAGGCGCTGTCCGAAGGTGAAGGTCTGAAGGGGTGCTTTCAGCTCTGCCGCCGTCGCGGCCAGCAACCTAGAGTCGAGGCCTCCGCTCAGCGGCACCACCACCTGGCGCGACCCGGCGCGCGGTAGCAAGTCCCCGAGCGCCTCGCGCCACGCGCGCACGAGCCCCGTCACCGCGACTTGCGGCGGAAGGCGCGGGTCGAACGGAACGTCCGAGTAGCCACCGTGCTTCTGCAGCTGGGCCCCCTCGGGGTCGAGCAGCAGGTGGTGGCCGAGCGGCAGCGCCGATACGCCGCGCGCGTGAGTGCGCTCACCGAGCAGCTGGTCGAAGGCGATGAGCTCTGCCAGCGCGCCGGGGTCCGGCTCTGCACGCGGGGCGACGCGCGCCAGCAGCAGGGCCGACGTGGAGAAGGCGACGCTACCCGGCAACTTCCGCCAATAGAGGAGCGCAAACCCGTAGCGATCCGTGCGCAGGCGCGCGCGCCGAGCCACCGCGTCGTAGTCGCAGCGCAGCCAGGGTGGCGCTGCGAGCTCGGGGCTCGCGCCGTGCCGCGCCGCGCCCAAACCCCACGTCTGCTGCCGCGCGTCCCCCTCCTCTATCACTAGCTCGCTCGCGTGGCGCGATCCCACGCTGAGCAGGAGCGGCCCGAGCTCACGCACGGTGCCGCTTCGGCATCCGGCCCGCAGCTCGCGCCAGGCTTCGGCGACGAGCGCTGGCTCCGCGCCTGGAAACACGTACAGACCCGCGAGATCCGCCGTCATTTCTGCTTACCGAAGTGAGCCAAGAAGGCTCGCACCTGCGCGTAGATGCGCGGCTCGACCGCCCGCAGCGCGACCGCGCAGGCAGCGAAGCAAGCGATGGTGAGCAGCAGCAGCCGAAGACCGGCCGCGAGCAGCGGTGACAGGGGAAGCGCCGCCAGCAGCGGCCGCAGCCCGAAGCCAGCCGCGAGCAACGCGCTCACGCCGACGAAGGGCACGATCAGCTCGCCCAGGAAGCGCTCGAAGGGTACGCGCAGGTAGCGACATGCCAGCCACTCCGTGAAGAGCACGCCCGGCACGCACAGCGCGGAGATGGCCACCGCCACGCCCGCCGAGCCCCAGCGCACGCCGACGAGCACGCCGCAAGTAACGGCGATGAACCAAGCGATGTTCCAATAGAACTCGACGTAGCTGCGCCCCTGCGAGCGGTAGACGACGCCGACGAACGTGCCCACGCTCTTCATCGCTCCGGCTACGCACAAGATACGCAGCGGCGTGACGGCGCCGAGCCACTTGTCGCCGTAGATCACGAACAGCAAGTCGGGCGCCACGACGGCGATCCAGCCCAAGATCGGGAAGCTGATGAGCGCGAGCGAGCGAGAAATGTCGAGGTACGCCTTGCCCGACTGCTCCAAGTCATCCTGCGCCGCGGAAAACACCGGGTACATGACCTGGTTGAACAGCGACGAGATCTGCACGAGCGGCAAGGTGATGATCTGATACGCGAGCGTGTAGATGCCGAGCGCGCCCGGCCCCAGCGCGCGACCGACGATCAGGTAGTCCACGTTCGCGGAGAGGAAGTTGATCGCGCTGCCACCGGCGACGAACAAGCTGAAGCCGAAGAGCTCACGCACGTGTCGCCGGCTGCCGCGCAGCCCCGGGCGGAACTTCTGCGCCGACCAGTAGATCGGGATCGCCACCAGCTGGCCCACGAGCGGCCCGAGCGGTATCGCCCAGTAGCCCAGTCCCCAGACGGCGGCCGTGACACCGGCGGCGCCGCTGACCAAGCTGCGCAGCGCTTCGACCTTGGCCACCGTCGCAAATTGCAGCTCGCGCCGGAGCAGCGTGACGTGCGTCGAGAACAGCGGACTGAGCAGCAGGGCGCACGCCGCCAGCACGACCACGCCCGACACGCGCGGCTCACGGTAGATCAGCGCGAGCAGCGGGGAGCTCAGCGCGCAGGCCCCGAACAGCAGCACGCCCATGCTGAAGCTCAGCCAAAAAGCGGAGTCTTTGTGGCCCTCGTCGATGTGCTTGCGCTGAATCAGGGCCGCGCCCAAGCCCAAATCGCCGATGGTGTTGACGAAGCCGATGACGACCATCGCCATGCCGACGATGCCGAAGCTCTCCGGCGCCAGCAGGCGCGCGAGCACGAGCGTCGACACCCAGCTGCCCAGGGTGCCGAGCGTCTGTCCGGCGCCGAGCCACAGCCCGCCGCGGGCCGCGCGCGCGAGCTGCAAGTTGCCGGGGCGCGTCGGCTCGACCACCGGTGCGGCGGCGACGTCTTGAGGAACGACCGACGGCTGGAGCGGCTCCTTCATTCAGTCAGCTCGCCGGCTTCCTGACGACGAGACAACTGACCTGCCAGGGGGCAAGCCAGCGGCGCGGCCAGCGTAGCCCGCGATAGTGCAAGGGGTGGTGGATGGTCAGCACCGAGCGCTCGAGGACGTCGGGCCAAGGGACGAGCGCGCTCAGCTCCTCGGGCGTAGGCCGGAAGCCGGTGTCGATCGGATCGAAATGGAGCGGGTAGCGGCGCGGCACCGTGAGCAGCAGCACACCGCCAGGCGCCAGCACGCGACCCATGTTGCGCGCGGTTTGCTCGCGATCTCGCACGTGCTCCAGCAGGCTCGTGCAGATGGCGGCGTCGAACTTGCCTTCAGGCACGCCGTCGAGGGTCGTGATGTCGCTCACGATGTCGACGCCAGGCGCGCTCCTCGCGTCGAGGTGGCTCACGACCACACCTCGCTCACGCAGCGGCCCGAAGACGTGCCGCTCGATGTGCGGCTGCACGACCGTCCTGAACTCGAGCGTGGATGAACCGATATCGAGGAGCGTGCTACCTCGGGAGAGGCTCAAGCCAGCCAAAGTCTGCTGCAACCACTGTGCTTCATCGACGAACACGGCCCGCGGGTCCTAACTCGCTTCACCTGCCGGAGCAACCGCGCCGGCCAGCTTGCCCGCGCCGGAAGGCCGAGTAAGCCTCCGCCTCCCGACTTCATGAACCCTGCCCCGCGCCTTCGCATCGCTCTGCTTGCGGGCTCCTTCCCGAAGCTCTCCGAAACGTTCGTGCTGCAGCAGATCTGTTGCTTGCTCGCGCTCGGGCACGACGTGCGCATCTTCGCCTTCGATCGCCCCCGAGAGGCCGTCCTGCACCCGGAGGTTCATCGGCTCGGCCTGCTCTCGCGCACGACTTACCTGAACGGGCCGAAGAACGTGAAGACGCGCTGGCGCGCGCTGCTCGCCAAGATGACGCGCGCCGAGCCGCAGCGCTTCGACGCGATCGTTTGCCACTTCGGACCCATCGGCGAGCATGGCCGAGCTCTGCGAGAGCTGGGGCTGCTCGCGGGCAAGCTGGCGGTGTTCTTCCACGCCTACGACTTGACGGTTTGGTTCAAGAACCATCCCCGCGACTACTACGCCAAGCTGTTCGCCGAAGCGGAGCTGCTGCTGCCCATCAGCGAGCACTGGCGGAGCTTGCTCACGCAGATGGGCGCGCCTCCCCACAAACTGCGCGTGCGGCACATGGGGGTCGACTGCGCCGCGCTCCCCTACCGTGAGCGGGCGCCGCTGCCGGGCGAGCCCCTACGCCTGCTCAGCGTCGCGCGCCTGATCGAGAAGAAGGGGCTCAGCTACGCGATCGCGGCGCTCGCGCTGGCGGAGAAGCAGCTGCCTGCGCCGATCGAATATCACGTGGTGGGTGACGGGCCGCTGCGCGCCCAGCTCGAACGCGAAGCGGCGGCGCTGGGCATCAGCGAGAAGGTTCGCTTCCACGGGCCGCTCGACAGCGCCAGCGTACAGGCGCTCATGCAGCAGATGCACGGCTTCCTCGCCCCGAGCGTGACCGCAGCCGACGGTGACATGGAGGGCATCCCGGTGGCGTTGATGGAGGCGATGGCGCAGGGGCTGCCCGTGATCTCGACGCAGCACAGCGGCATCCCGGAGCTGGTGCGCGACGGCGAGACGGGCTTTTGCGTGCCCGAGCGCGACGCGCCAGCCCTCGCCGCCGCGATCGTCCGCTGGGCGCACGCGCCAGCAGGATGGAGCGACACGACGAGGCGCGCGCGAGCGCTGGTAGAAGCTGAGTTCGACTCGCGAGCGCTGGCCGTGAAGCTCGTCGAGGATCTTCGACGGACGTGACGCGCCGCCTCGGCTCGGCCCGGCTGGCGTCGCCGCTTCGGCTTGCCGCAAGCACGAAAGGGCTCTAGAAACGCCGGCCTTGTCGAAGCCGCGAACCGTGGTCTGCTTTTCGTCCCAGCCTTGGGACGACCGGATGTGGACGAACAAGCACCACATCATGAGCCGAGTCGCCGCGCAGCACCGCGTGGTGTTCGTCGACTTCCGGCAGCAGAGCCCGCTCCGCTTCGTGCAGCGCGCGCGCCAGGCCGACCCTCGCACGCACGTGAGCCTCGGCAATTTCTGGCGCGAGGCCGCGCTGCGTCGCGTCCCGGAGGGGCTCGAGGTTCTCGACGTGTGGACGCCGTGGCTCAATTTCGTGGGGAGCGGGCACGCCCTGCGCCGCTATAGCGAGTTCGAGCACCGCGTGAACGTGGTGCAGCGCTGGCTCGCCGCGCAAGGCATCGACGACGCGGTGCTGTGGGTCTATCACCCGGGCTACGGCGACGCCGTCGCCCGCATCCCCCACAGCCTCATTCTCTACGACTGCGTCGACGAGTACTCGGCGTTCCCCGAATTTCGCAGCCGCAAGGCGTGGATCAGCGAGCGTGAGAGACGCCTGTGTGAGGTGGCAGACGTGGTCTCGTGCACCGCCCCCGCCTTATACGAGACGAAGCGAAGCCTCGCCCCGGGGCGCACCCATTTCGTGCACAACGTCGGCGACGCCGAGCACTTCGGCAAGGCCCTCGACCCGGAGCTCACCGTCCCCGCCGACGTCGCGGACCTGCCGCGCCCCGTCATCGGCTTCATCGGTGCGGTGAGCGACTACAAGCTGAACCTAGACTGGGTACTGGCGCTGGCGGAGGCGCGCCCGGGCTACAGCATCGTGCTCATCGGGCCGACCGGCGTCGCGGATCCGAGCACCGACGTCGGCAAGCTCGCCCGCAAGCCCAACGTGCACCTGCTCGGTCATCGCGCCTACGAGCAGCTGCCAGGCTACGTGAAGGGCTTCGACGTCGCGGTCATTCCCTATCGCTTGAACGAGTACACGCAGGGCGTGTTCCCGATCAAGTTCTTCGAGATGCTCGCGTCGGGCCGCCCCGTGGTGATAAGCCCGCTGCCCGCAGTAGAGCAGTACTGGAGCGCCGTGCGGGTCGCGCACACCGCAGATGAGTTCGTCTCCGCTTGCGACGCCGCAGCCACCGACGACGCTGAGCCGAACCGGCGAGCGCGCTTGAGCCTCGCTGCTCAAAACAGCTGGGACAGCCGCGTCGACAAACTGCTCGGCTTGCTGGAAGACGCGTTCGCCAAGCGGCCCTGAGCGCGGCCTACGGTAGCGCCTCGCCTACGCCGCTGTGAAAGCGCGCTGCTCGCGTAGGTAGGCTCGCGCGGCGCTGGCCGGGCTCGCCGCCCGCGGTCGTAACTCCGTGTCCGGACTCATGATTCGCGAAGCTGCCCGGCCCGCTACAGGCAAGCAAACGGCGCCCCGAATCCCCGGGAAAACGCGAATATGGCTCGAATCGACCCAGCGCCGAAGCAGAGGCCGGTGGCGGTTCGGCCCGCTTTCGACGCAGCTCTTCGTCGCCGGGCGAGCGGGACATCCGATCGGTAGGGAAATCGACCCGCTATCCTACGGGGCAGCTCCGGCGACGCCCTGGCTGGACTTGCCGCCTCGCAGGATGGCTTGTAAGCCCCACGCTCGACCCCGAGCCAGCGAGCCTACGTGAGCGCCATCTTAGCCATCTTCGACTTCATTCGTCACATCGACAAGCACCTCGTGCACATGACGCAGACGATGGGGCCCTCGCTCTACTTCGCTCTGTTCGCGATCGTCTTCGCGGAGACGGGCTTGGTGGTGACGCCGTTCTTGCCCGGTGACTCGCTGCTGTTCGCGATCGGCGTGCTCTGCGCGATGGACCCGGCGCAGCTCAACCTGCCCGTCGACGGCTTCATGCCGTCTTTGCCGATCACGATGGCGGTCTTGTTCGTGGCGGCAGTGCTGGGCGACGGCGTGAACTACCACATCGGCAAGGCGCTCGGCCCGAAGGTGTTCAACAGCGAGAGCTCGCGCCTCCTGAACAAGAAGCACCTGCTCAAGACGCAGCTCTTCTACGAGAAGTACGGCTCCAAGGCGATCATCATCGCCCGCTTCGTGCCGATCGTGCGGACCTTCGCGCCGTTCGTGGCCGGCGTCGGCCAGATGCAGTACCGCCGCTTCGTGCTCTTCAACATCCTGGGCGCGGCGCTGTGGGTCGGGCTGCTCGTTCCGCTCGGTTACGTCTTCGCCGACTCCGAGATCGTCAAGACGCGCTTCGAGCTGGTGATCTTCGCGATCATCGGCATCAGCGTGCTACCGATGGTGATCGAGATCGCCCGCGAGTACTTCAAGCCGAAGACCGCGTCCGCCCCCACCAACAGCTGAGTACCGCTGCCGACGAGAGCGCGGCTCCCGTGCTCTCGTCCGTCGCCGTCGCGCTCGTTCGCGATCGCGAGCTGGGCCCGACTACTCGATGACGCGTCGTCGCACGCCGCGCGCGATGTCGAGGTGGAAATGATCGCGGTGGGCGGCGTTGTGGTTCGGCGTCAAAATGTGGTGGAACAGCTCGGCCCGCGCGACGTCGCAGATCACGTCACGCAGCTTGCCGGCCGCCTTGGAGAGCTCCGTGCGCGCCTCGGTGCCGCACACGGGCTCACCGATGGCGCCCTGAAAATCGCGCTCGACGCTCAGCTCCGTGCCGTCTTCGAGCTTCAGGCGTGTGACGTCGATGGCGAGCCCATACGAGTGCTGACTCGGCTTCTTCTTGCCGGGCAGGCGAGCTTTGGGCCGATACATGTTGTCGACCCCCACCTCGACGACGCCGTGCTGACGCAGGCGCTCTCCCAAATCCGCGAGCGTCACGGCGAGCCGGCAATCCAAGATGCCGTAGGGGCTCTTGGCGCCGGGCGTCACGTAGCGCACGCCGCCGAGCGGCCCCTTCACCCTGACGGGCGTATTCACGCCGAGCGCGGCGCCGCGCCAGCGCTTCACCTCGAGCTTGCGCCGCGCGATCTCGTTCAAGCACTGCGGGCCCGACAAGCTGGCCCAGCGCGAAGCCAGAGAGCCCTTGCCCGCGCTCGGCGCCGGCAGAGGCTCTTGATACGACGCGAGCAGCGTCGGCTCGGCGCGGCTCGTCAGCGGCGCGGCGAGCCCGGCCGCGAAGCAAGCCAGCGCCGCCCCCGCTCGCAGGCGGGCCCCGAGTCGTGCGCGCGACATACCCCGATCTGTGACACAGCCGTTTCGCGCTTGCCAACTTCGCGGGCGTTCTGCGCTAGAGTGGCGAGCAACGCCATGTACTTTCCGGCTGGTATTCCGCTCGTCGCCCTGGTCGCGCTCATCATTTGGAGCACCTATCAAGAGGCGCAACGCGCGCGCGCGACCGACAAAACACCTAAGAGCTGAGCGCGCTCGAAGCGCCCCGGCTCAGGCCTCGTCTTTTTTTTCCGAGAGCTGCGGCTTGCCCGCTTTGTCGTCGGTCTCGTCTTCGTTCAGGCCCTTCTTGAAGGAACGGATGCCTTCACCGAGGCCTTTGCCAACGCCGGCAAGGCGCCCCGGTCCGAAGAGGAGCAGAGCAACGACGATCACGAGGAGCCAGTGGACGGGAGAGAGGGAACCCATGATTTAGGCCTCCGGGCGGGCGGGACACTGCCGCAGGGCGGAGCTGATTGACAATAGCATTGTGGGGCCGAGAAGCCACGCGCGTGTCCGTTCATTCCTGAGCGCGGGCAATTGGCCGGAAAATGACCCCGCCATCAGAGCCGCAGCCGGATTTCACGCTCGGCTTCCGGCGTTTCCAGCAAAACCTCGTAGGAGCGCGATACTGGACCCAAACGGGCGCCCAGCGTGACACGAATGGGTGGCGATTCGCCCCCCAGCGATTCCAGCCGCAGGCGCAGCCGGTACTCGCCCTTCAGGGGCTCGCCTTCGGCCAAATACACGTTCTCCAGATTGTTTCCCTGACATTCGGTGCCGCGGCCGGGGCAATCGCGATCTTTCGTCAGGCCGCTCCGCGCGACCCGCCCGACCTCGATCAGCTCGCCGTTGGGATCGAATACCCGCAAGTCGACGTCGGCCTTGGAGGCGCTCCAGCCGGCCAAGAACTGAACCAGCCCCTGCGCTAGCCCGCAGCCCTCGTCGATCAAGCCGTTCTGATTGTCGTCGCTGGCGTTGCCGCACTGCTCGGGCCCGGTCGCGGTCGTAGCGCTCGGCAACAGTGAGCTCGGCGACGATGAGATCGCGGCCGAGCCCGCAGCGGGAGCGGGACCCGCGGCAGGGACGGTAGCCGCACCGCTGCAGGCGGTGAGTAAGAGGCTCGCGCCGATCACCCAACCGCCTCGCGGCGCTTGCATCACTTCGTCGCGTCTCCGTCCGGCACCTTCACGTCGAGCACGACCTTCGGGTTCATCAGCTCGAAGTACGCGGCGCGCGCCAGCTCGCCCGCGGGTCCGCTCTCGTCGCGCAGCGCCAGCAGCACGCCTTGCTCTTTCATGAACTTCAGCGCGCGGATGGCGCCGGCGCGCTTGGCTTGATCGTCCCCCTTGGCCATCTGCCACAGCCGGTGACGCAGCACGACGCGGGTAAACGAGTGCGGGCCGTTGTCGAACGCGAGGTTGTCGAACTGCTTCATCAGCATGACACGCGCCCACTCTTGCTGAGTCTGGCGGATGCTGAGCTTGCTCACGGCCTCGGCGTTGTCGACGTACTTGAAGATCAACCCCGACTCGAGATCCTCCGTCGACCAATAGCCGAAGCTCCGGTACCAGAGGTCGCCGAGCTCGTCGAGCGCGGCCTTCGGCTTGTTGGCGTAGAGAGCGACCGCGCGCGCCGCGGTGTCGGGCGAGCCGCCGAGCAAGAGCGCCAGCGCCGCGTCGTTGAGCAGGGCCTCGTTCTCCATCATCTTGAACAGCTGCGCCTCGAGCGCGGCGTCGAAGCCACCCTTGGCGATGGCGCGCGCCACTTGATGACGGGTCTCGACCGACGACTCGGGCGTCATCAGCGAGATGAGAGCGCCAGCCGTGCCGGGCACGGGGCGCTGGATGAGCGTCTCGAGGAAGCAGGCGCGGCGCACCTGATCCTTCTTCTCCAGCCCCGAATACTCCTGAATCTTCTTGGCGACCTCGATGAAGTCTTCCTTCTCGGCCACCCACGCCAGCGCCGCGCAAGCTTGCATGCGCGACTGCTCGTTGTTCTTCGGCTCGTTGATGTAGTCGAACAGCGGCTTGAACGACTTGTGATCGCGCCACTCGCTCATGCCGTCCGCCGCGCCCACGCCGATCGCGCGCAGCGTCATGCCCAAGATCGCTACGCCGCCCACCATCAGGCCGTCCATCGTCACGTCGAGCTCCTTCGGGCGCGCGGTCAGCGCCTTCTCGAGGACGCTGTAGCTGCGCTGGTCTTTCAGCCAGCCGACGTAGCGCATGGCGCTCTGCGCGATGACCCACTCTTCCGGCATCGGCGGCTGCTGGCCCTCCTTGGGCAGCGGCACGTTGGGGTTCGCCCACTTACGCAGAGACTCGATGTCTTTCGTCGACTCCATCGCGGCCAAGGCACGCAAGCCGTTGGCGTGGGGCGACGGCTGCTCGTGGATCCAGAAGATCACGGCGTCTTCCGCCTGATCCGCTATTTGCGCGCGCTTGTCGGGGTGCAGCACCGCGAGATCCGCGATCATGCGCGACGCGACGACGCGCTCGTTGTCGTCGCGCTTCAGCATCATCTCCCAGTCGTACTGGTCGCTGTAAATCTTCAGCGGATCCATGCGCAGGCGCTTGGCCAGCGTGGGGACGGCGCGCACGTCGCCGATGGCGGCCAGCGCGATCGCGGCGCGCGTCTGGTAGTGAATGTGCGGCTTGGTGCCGATGAACTCGTAGAGCGAGTTGCCGCCGCGCGGATCGTTCAGCGCGTCGATCATGTCGAAGACTTGCTTGCGCTGATACCAAGCCAGCTTCTCGTCGTCCTGGCTGACCGCGGACAAGCCGAGCACGAGGCCGTCGGTGCCGATGCCGTCGCGCAGCGCCTCGAGGTACTTGTTGCGGCTCTCCTTGTCGGCCGTCTTCATGGCCTCGACGAGCGGCTCACGCGCGCGGCGCTCGCCGATCTTGCCCAAGCCCGGCGCGGCCTGGCGCGCGACCTCGGCGTCCTTGTCCTGGACCAGCTTGATCAGCGTGTCGGTCCACTTCGGCTCGGCGTTGGCCGAGAGCACGGTGGCGACGAGCTGGCGCACCGCCGGGCTCTCGTCGCCGGCCATGCTCGCGAGCTTGTCGAGGCTGACGAGCTGCACGATCTTGTCGGTGTCGAAGGCGACGCCGCCGCCCAAGCGCTGCACCTTCGACAAATGGCCGAGCCGGTACAGCTGCAGCACCTCGTCGAGCGCGCGAGTCTCGCCGAGCACCACCAGCGCCCAAGCGATCTGCGGCTTGGCGCCAGGGCCCGCCTTCTGCAGCGCCGCCAAGAGGGCGTCACGCGCCGGCTCGCCGAGCGGCCTGCCGTACTCGGCCAGCGCCGTCGCGGCCATGGCTTGCATCGGCTCGGTCGGGAAGCTGAGCGCGTCGATGGCCGCCTTGACGCCCTCGGGATCTTTGGCCCAAGCCAGCTGCTTGATGGCCTCCATCCGCACCTCGTCGCTGGCGCGGCTCTTCTCGCCGATGGACCACTCGCGCCATTTCGCGGCCTGCTCGCCCTTGGGCAGGACGAAGATATCCTTCTTCACCTGCTCGCCTTGCTCGACGGTCAGCCTCTCGGACTCCTGCTTCGCGCCGAGAGCCAAGAACGCCCCCAGGCCGCCGACGGCGAGGATGCCGACCAAGATAGCGATCGGCGCCGTTCGGCCCTTCTTGAAATTACCGTCACCGGAATCGTAACCGCCTCCTGCAGGCACCCCGCCACCGGCCGGCGCACCCGGGATGTCGTCGTCCGGCGGCCATTTGGCAAAATCGACCCGCGGGGGCGGCGGGTTCGGGTTACGAGCCGGAATGATTTCGGGCAGATTCGGGTCGAGCATGGATCCTCGCGGTAGGAGCAGAGTCGGACGGCGCGTGGACGGCGGTTGCCGCGCCGGCGTGGGGCGCGACCTTACCCTAACAGTGGAAATCGGGGGAGGTCCGGTTGCGGCGACAGTGCAGGATTGTTTGACCGAAGCTGGAAACTTGCCAGCTCACCGGAGCTACACAGCTTGAGCGGCATCGTGACCCCGCGGGCAGGGCTCGCCCAACCGCTGCTCGTGGCCCTGGCCGTCACCTTGTTGGCGACGGCGTTTTCGTACCTGTTGCCGCGCGCTTGGGCGGCTACTGGCGTGGGGTTCACGTTCCTGTTCGCCGCGTATTGGCTGGTCGTGCGCGGCGACGACGTGGCGCGAATCCGCGAGCACGGGTTGTCGCTGGGCGGTTTGTTGGAGCCGACCCCGCTGTCGGGAGCGCGCCTCTGGCGCGACGCGCGTGTCGCCACCCTGCATGCGCTGGCGGCGGCGGCCCTCATCTACCCATGCTTTTGGGTCGGCTTCCGCGTGTGGTGGAACGTCGGCGAGTTTCGGCCGGCGCCGCTCGGGGAGCTGCCCTCCATGGCCCTGGGCGAGCTGCTCGTGATCGCGCTGCCGGAGGAGGCCTTCTATCGAGGCTACCTGCAGACCTCGCTCGAGCGCGAGTTGGGCAAGAGCGTCAAGGTGCTCGGCGCCCGCGTCGGCGTGGGAGTGCTGGTTACGAGCGCCATCTTCGCTCTCGGCCACCTGCTCACGGAGCTGAGCCCGGCGCGCCTCGCCGTCTTCTTTCCGTCGCTCGTGTTCGGTTTCCTGCGAGCGCGCACCGGCGGCATCGGGTCGAGCTTGCTATTTCACGCGATGTGTAACCTCTTCTCTTGGTATTTGCTCAAAAGCTACTTCTGAGCGACGCGGTCGTGCGTGACTGAGGCAGCCTCGCGGGGGCAGGCGTCGGGCGGCGCCGGCCGCGAGGCGTGGGGTATTGTGACGTGCGCCGGCCTCGCCTACGTTGCGGGCAAAGTGATCGCAGATTTCCTGCTGGACGAGGTCGTGGAGCGCGCGCTCGCCGAAGACCTATCGGGTGGTGACGTCACGAGCTTCGCCACCATCGCAGCGGAAGAGCGAGCCATCGCCCGCGCGGTGGCGCGTCGCGAGCTCATGGTGTGCGGCGGAGCCGTCTTCGCGCGCGCCTTCTACAAGGTCGACCCGGGGCTGCGTGTCGAGGAGCTGCGCCCCGAAGGCAGCCGCGCCCGCGCCGGCGACGTGCTCTGGCTCGTCGAGGGCTCGGCGCGCTCGATCCTGATGGCGGAGCGCACGGGCTTGAACTTCGCGCAGCGGCTCTCGGGCGTGGCCACGCTGACGCGGCGCTTCGTCGACGCCGTGCCGGCAGGCTCGAAGCTGCGCATCGTCGACACGCGCAAGACGACGCCTGGGCTGCGCTTCCTCGAGCGCTACGCCGTGCGCGCGGGAGGCGGTCACAACCATCGCGACTGCCTGGGCTCGGCGGTGCTGATCAAAGACAACCACATCGTGGCCGCCGGCGGCATCACCGCCGCGGTCGAGCGAGCGCGCGCGCTCTCGCCGCACACGAGCCGCATCGAGGTCGAGGTCGACACGCTCGAGCAGCTCGACGAAGCGCTGGCGGCGCGGGCCGAGATCGTCATGCTCGACAACTTCGACGACGCGCGCATCGAGGCCGGCGTCGCGAAGGTCGCGGGGCGCGCCCTCGTCGAGGTGTCCGGCGGCGTCACGCTCGAGCGAATCCCGCGGCTGTCACAGCTCGGCGTCGACGTGGTCAGCGTCGGCGCCCTCACCCACTCTGCAGCGGCCGCGGACATCGGCCTGGACGTCGAGCGTATCGGATGAGCGACCCTCCTCGCTTCGACCTCGCCTATTACGAGAACCTTCGTGCCGCGCGCGCGCTGACGCTCGGCAGCGTCATCGATTGGCCGCGGGAGACCGCGTCGACCAATGACGACGCGCTCTCGGCCGCGAAGAGCGGCATCCCGCACGGCGCGCTGTTCGGCGCCGAAACGCAATCGCGAGGACGCGGGCGCCGCGGCAGCAGCTGGCTGTCGACCCCGGGCGCGGGGCTCTGGTTCTCGGTTTTGTTGCGGCCCGAGCTGCCGCCGGAGGTCGTGCCGGGGCTGGCGCTGGCGGCGGGGCTCGCCGTGCGCGCAGCGGTGGCCTCGCGCGTGACCGCCACCACGCTCGTGAAATGGCCGAACGACGTGCTGGCGGGCGGCCGCAAGCTGTGCGGCATCTTGGTCGAGAGCCAATTCAGCGGCGCCCGCGTGGCCCACGTCGTGGTCGGCGTCGGCATCAACGTCACGCAAGCCGCATTCCCGGAAGAGCTCAGCGCCACCGCCACGTCGCTATCACTGCTGGAGGTGACGAGCGTGAGCCGCGAAGAGCTGCTGGTCGACGTCTTGGCTCAGCTCGAAGAACGGCTCTCGCTGCTGGCACGCGCGGGGCTACCAGGCCTCGCGCCCGAGCTCAACGCGCACGACGCCCTGCGCAACCTGCGACTGCGCGTCGACGGGCGTGAAGGCACCGGCTCTGGCATCGACGACGCCGGTCGGCTGCTGCTCGCGCCCGACGAAGGCCCCGTCCAGGCCATCTCGAGCGGTCACGTCGAGATCGTCAGCGCTTGAGCGGGTAACCGTCGAGCCGCAGCTGGTATACGAAATAAGGCGGCAAGCAGGCGCCTACGTCCGCTCGCGACGTGCGCATGCACACGTAGTCTTGGCGGCAAGCGCGCTGGTCGTCGCAGGCCGCCGCTTCGACGCCGAAAACGTAGCGCTTCGCGCACGCGGCCAGGCTCTGCTTGCCCCGCAGGCATTCTTGTAGGCCGTCCGCGTCGACGAAATCGGCGCAGGCGCCGCCGGGCGCGCTCCCCTGGCAGGAGGCGGTGCACGCGCCCTGCGGGAAGCCGGATTTGTTGGTATCGCAGCGCTGGTGCTCGGCGCAGCCAGGGCGCTCGAGCTCCGCTACGCGATCGCGGTGAGGCGCGGAGCTGGCGACGAAGCGGCCGTACTCGCACGGCGCTCCGAGCGCGCCCCCCGCCAGGCACACGCCGAGCTCGGGGTCCTCGATGCGCGTGCAGCGGAGCCCCGCCGCGCACCCGAGCGCGCTGAAGCCGACGTCGCCCAAGCCGCACGGCGCGCCCTCGCCGTCACCGACGCCCTGCAGCTCGGCGGCGGGGCGCCGCTCGTCGGGCGCTCGTCCGCCGGCGAGCGACGCCAGGTAGCGCTCACGTCGCGCCAGATCAGCGGTGAGGTGCGGCGACGAGCCGCTGAACAGCGCGTTGTAAGCGGGCACTTCTGGAGCGTCGCGCCCGACGTGGTGAAAGCCAGCGATGGAGCGGCTCTGGTGGCAGCCGACGCAGCTCTGCCCGTCGAGCCGGCGCAGCAGCGCGGCGGCGGAGCCGATGGTCTCGAAGCCCTCGAGCTTCAGGCCGGCGAAGTCGCTCGCCGCGTACAGCTGAGAGAAGGGCCGATTGTGCCGCCGCTGCAGGCCGCGGGGCGAGAACGAGGTCGCGCGGCGGGCCAAAAAGCGCTCCGGCAGCTGCAACGTGCCGCGGTCGAGCGCCTCGAGCACCTCGCCCCGACGGAGCTCGGTGAGCAACTCGCGGGCCAGCGCCGGCTCGCGCTTCAGGCGCGCGACGTCGGGCATGTTCTCCAGCGGGGCGGGCGCGAAGCTCGAGCGGGCTTCGTCGGTCGGGTGAAACACGCGCAGGTCGTACTCGATGTGACCGGCGAGCGACGGGTGCACGAACGACTGCAGACGAAACGTCTGCAAGTTGCTCTCGATCGATTTCATGCGCCATCGCTGGCGCTCGGGAGGCGATAAGGCGCCGCGCTCACGTAGCCAAGCCGCGCGGTCAGCGCCGGCGGAGCGCGGCATCTGCCAGGCGCGCGCCGCGGCGCGACAGTCGGCGTCGTCGCTCGCGTCGACCAGGAACACGGCGTTGAGCGTCAACGGCAAGCGCGACGCCATCGGCTCACCGCCTTGCACGGTCGAGTACTCGAGTCGGTAAACGAAGCGCACCTCACCGCACGTACCCGGGTAGAAGGCGCGCCGGTCCAAACGGTTGAAGACGCCGACGAGCACGAGCCGCATCTCGGGCGAGTCGAGCCAGCGAGCGTCGAACAAGCGGAAGCCGTCGCTCGACGTCACCTTCGCGAGCGGATGCCGGCGAGCGGCGTCCCTGACGTCGCCTTGCAAGACGCGCAAGAGACCGCGCGCGGCGGGGATTCGTTGCAGCTCGGCGATGGTACGCGCGCTCTCGCCGACGGCTAGCTCGGCGAAGCCGAATCCCGCCGCTTCGAGCTCACGCAGCTGCGCCGGCTCGAGCACGGCCACGATCTGCTGGACAGGCTGCGTGGCGGTGGTCGCCGCGCTGTCGCCGGTGACGGGTGGAGCGCTCACTGGGGGCCGCGCCGGAGGCGGCTGCCCGGGCGAGTGCGCGTCGCCGGGAGGGGCTGGCGCGCAGCCGAGCAGCGCGAGCGCCCACGGCGCGAAGCGTTGCGCCAGTTTACGAAGCCGCATCTCCACCGTACCCCCTACTAGCGCGAACTCTGCGCACGGCGCTGCCTCAACGGCGCAGCTCGCTCAGTCTTCACACGCCTTCGTCACCGACCACGGCGGTTGTGACCAGTTGGTGGTACCGGGGTTTTGCCCGCCGCAGTTGAACTGATCCAGACACTTGAACTCGTAGGTCTTGCCGTCGGTGAGCGGCGGCATGGCCATGAGGCAAGGCGTACCGCCGGCACACACCGCGACGACCAAGGCGTCTTTCGCGTACTTGCTGCCGGAGCCGGCCATGAAGGGCTCGGTGCCTTCGCAGTCGCCGCTGCCGACCGGCCCGGAGCCGCCGCTGCCCGCGGAGCCCCCCGCGCCTGCCGCACCCGAAGAGCCCGCCGCACCAACGGTGCCCGCCGTGCCGCTGCCGCCCGAGCCCGCGGCGCTGCCGCCCGAGCCCCCGCCGCCGCCGGATGTGCCTGCACTACCAGCGGTGGAGGCGCCACCCGATCCGCTGCCAGCGCCGCCTTGGCTCGAGCTGCCGGCAGCGGCGCCGCCCGTCGACGCGGTGCCGCCGAAGGCCGAGCCGGTTCCGCCCGTCGGTGCCTTGGAGCCACCTTCACCACCGGTGGACGCCGGCACGCCCCCCGTCGGCGACGTCCCCGCGCTACCGCCGCCGGCTTCCGCACCTTGTCCGCCGCCATCGATGGGATCGGGCGTCACCTCGGTCGCGCAAGCAGCGGCGAGTGCCGGCACGAGCACGGCGACGACTCTCAAGGGTCGCAGAAATTCTTTCACAGAACATCAGCATAGCGCTTCCGGCGCACAACGCATCGCCGGATGCGACTTCTGCTGACGCTCGAGTCGCACGATGTAGGGCGAGGAAGGCCGCGCACTGACGTCTGCATCGCCGCGCCGCGCCGCGCCGCGCGCTTGAGACCGTGTGCTCGCGCCAGCGCGCGCTCTAGTCGTCGTCGGAGCCGGTGCGGACGCCGTCGTCACCCTCGCTGCCCTGAGTCTTGGCCAGGCCCGGTCGCTGCACGGCGAGCGCACGCTCCAAGTCGGCCAGGTCGGCTTCGGTCAAGTCGGGGGTGAGCCGTCGCGCCCGCGCCACGACGTCCGTGGTGCCGAAATAGGCGTGCGCGCAGCTGACGTGGATGGTGCCCATCGGGCTCGGCCTGCCCTCTTCGAACAGCTGCAGTACGAAGCGCCACTCGCCTTTGCCGATCAGCTCGCGACACGAGCGGCACGTCGCGCGACCCGAGCTCGCACGCTCGACGCGGGTCATGCGCGGCAGGCGGTGGTGCTCGACGCCGAGCCGCGCGGTGCTCTCGAGCCACTCTCGTTCGGGCAGAGGCTCGACCTGCTGCTCGAGCACCGGCAGCAGCTTCTCCGGACGCATCAGCGCGCAGCACGAGAGATGAAACCAGCTGGTTGTCTCGCCCTCGCCGTACGAGCTCGGGCCCGTTTCGCCGAAGCGCAGCTCGCCTTTGCCGATGGCTCGCCCACAACCGCGACATTTGGCGCGCCCGGTCGGCGCGGCTTGAATCGAATCAGGCACGACGCGCATTTTCGATGGCGCCCGCGCGCAGGGTCAAGTTTCGCGCGGGGCGAGAGCTACGCTTCGAGTGCTCCGCTCCCAGGTCACTGAACAGGCGCCGAGGTACCAGCAGGTCAGAAGCTGAGTCCAGCGCGGCGCTGCAGGCGCTCCGAAAACGGGGAGGGCTCACGCGGCGGCTCGCGGCGACGCGGCTCCGTCCAGCTTGCCGGCGAGCAGCTTGCGACCACGATGCAGTCGGCTCATGACGGTGCCGATAGGCACGCCGAGCGCGGCCGCCGCTTCGCCGTAGCTCATCTCGCGCAAATCGACGAGGACGACGACCTGGCCAAATTGCTGAGGCAGCGCTTCGATCGCGCGCTCGACGGGCGGGCTCAAGCCGGCGCTCGGCGGCGGCGCATCACGGTCACTGCACCACAGCGTGGGATCGGCGGCGTGCTCGGCGAGGAAGCGTCCGCTGCGACGACGGCGACGGCAGCGCGTGATGAAGACGCTGAACAAGATCTGGTAGAGCCAGGCTTTGACGTTGGTGTCGCGCTGGTAGCTTGCTTCGAACGACAGCGCACGCAGCGCCGTCTCCTGCAACAAATCCTCGGCCCCGTCGCGCTCGCGGCACAGCTTGAGCGCGCGCATGCGCAGCTGTGGCATCAGCTCCTCCAGCTTCTCCCGCACTTCGCTCACTTCCGACGCCTGCTTCGACGCCTGCTTCAAAACCGCGCTGCATGACATGACTCAGAACCTCCGCCCCGAGCCATCGCAAGCGGCATGCCAGTCACACGCCCCGCATATTTCCCCGCGTTCAGCGCATTTTCCGCGTCTTCGACGACACACGCCCAGTGTCAATCTGGCAGCAGCCTGGCCCGGCCTGCCAACCCGACAGCAGCATCAGGGGAGCAAACTGCCGAGCACGCGAGGCAGCTCGTCGGCGACCTCGTGCGCCAGCATTCCGCGATCGGCTCGATGTGCAGAGGACCAGGCGTCGGCGCTCGCGCCGTGAAGGTAGGCGGACGCGATCGCCGCATCGCGCGGGGCGAGCTCGCACAGCAGCGCTCCGATGATGCCAGACAGCACGTCACCCGTTCCCCCCGTCGCCAGCACGGGGCCCCCCGTCGGGTTGAGCAGCGGGAGCGCACCGGGAGCGCCGATGATGCTGTAGCGACCCTTCAGGAGCACGACCGCCGACGTGAGCTCCACGGCGCGCGCGACCGCGCCGAAGCGATCGTCTTCGACTTCGGAGTAGGGAATACCCAGCAAGCGACCGAGCTCGCCCGCGTGCGGTGTGAGCACGACGCCCCGCGCGCTCTTGAGCTCCGCGGCGCGGCCGGCGAAGTGCGAAATCGCGTCGGCGTCGACCACCTTCGGCCCCGACCAGCCCAACGTTACCGCGTCCACGACGCGGCGGGCAGCGCTGCCGAGCCCGAGCCCAGGGCCTACCACGGCTGCGCCGCACGGCTCGAGCAGCGCGCGCAGCGCCGCCTCGGGCGCAGCCGGATCGATGCGCGCGGTCATGGCCTCGAGCACGCGATGATCGAGCGCGTCGGCCACCGCGGGGTCGGTCGCGATCGTGACGAGACCCGCGCCTGCGCGCTGCGCGCCGCGCGCCGAGAGCAGCGACGCCCCGAGCTTGCCCGGTGAGCCCGCGACGATCAGCAGGCGACCGGCCGAGCTCTTGTGCACGGTGCTGCCGCGGCGACGCAGCAGGCGCGACACGTCCGCCGCTTCCACGAGCTCTGCCGACATACCAGTCGCGCTCGGATCGCTCGGCACCCCGATGTCGCTCACCGTCACCTCCCCGGCGTAGGCCGCGCCGCGCGGGGTACACAAGCCGAGCTTCGGATGCGCGAACGTCACGGTCGCGCTGGCCTGAACCGCGACGCCCAGCACGCGACCGGTGTCCGCGTGAAGGCCGGACGGCAGATCCAGCGCGAGCTTCGGGGCGCCCGAGCGGTTGATGCAGTCGATCACGTCGGCCAAGAAGCCCGTGATGTCGCGATCCAGCCCGGTACCGAACAACGCGTCGACGATCAGATCCGCCTCGGCCAACGCGGCCTCGAGCGGCGCGAGCTCGGTGAGCTCGATGGCTCGAGCACCGCGTGACAAAAGTGCCGCATGGTTGGCGAGCGCGTCACCCTTCAGCTTCACCGCCGGCAGCGCCAAAAACGTCTCGACCGTGATGCCGGCCTGCAGCAGCCGCCGCGCCACGACGAAGCCGTCGCCCGCGTTGTTCCCGGCCCCCGCTACGATCACGACGCGAGCGGGCGGGCCTTGGCGCTCAGAAAAGCGCCGCAAGACGTGCTCGGCCGCGCCGCGTCCTGCGCTCTCCATGAGCTCTCGGCTCGGCACCCCCAACACCTCGGTGGCCCTTCGATCGAAGTCGCGCATCTGTCGAGCCGAGAGCACGGGGCGCATCGCGCCTCAATTTGGCAGGGTCTTCCCCGGCTGTCGACGTTCGGAGGCCCGGTACTATGATCCGGTTTCGTGGACGCCGACGCGCTCGCCAACTTCTCGCCGCCGGTGAGTCACTGGTTCGCCAAAAGCTTTCCGCGTCCCACGCGCGCCCAAAGCCTCGGCTGGCAGCCGATCCGCGACGGTAAGTCGACGCTCTTGCTCGCGCCGACCGGCTCGGGCAAGACGCTGGCCGCTTTCCTTTGGGCGCTCGACCGGCTCATGACGGCGCCCCCCAGCGACGGCTTGAAGGTGCTCTATGTCTCGCCGCTGAAGGCGCTGGCGGTGGACGTGGATCGCAACCTGCGCGCGCCCATCGCCGGCATCAAGGCCGCCGCGGCAGAGCTCGGCGTTCGCGTCCGCGAGCCCGACGTCGCCACGCGCTCCGGCGACACCTCGATCAAAGATCGCTCGCGCTACCAGCGCGCGGGCGCAGATCTGCTGATCACGACGCCCGAGTCTTTGTATCTGCTGCTCACGTCGCAAGCTGCGCGCCACTTCGCGGCGCTGGAAACCGTCATCATCGACGAGATCCACGCGCTCTTGCCGACCAAGCGCGGCGCGCACCTGTTCTTGTCGCTCGAGCGGCTGGAGGCGCTGCGCAAGAGCGACAAGCCGCTGCAGCGCATCGGCCTGTCGGCGACGCAGCGGCCGCTCGACGAAGCCGCGCGCCTTCTGGCAGGCGGGCACTTTCCGAACGCTGACGAACACCTCGTCCAGCGCCCGGTCGAAATCGTGGACGCGCGCATGCCGCCGCGCTTGCACGTGGAGGTGCGAGCAGCGGCGCGCGGGGCCGAGGCGAGCGTGCCGGATCCGACCGAGCTCGCAGCGCCGCCCGCGGCCGCGTCGCCCAAGTCGAACTGGCCCGAAATTCACGCGCCCCTGCTGGAGCTGATCCACCAGCATCGTTCGACCTTGGTGTTCGTGAACAGCCGCCGCCTGGCGGAGCGGCTGGCGCAGAGCCTGAACGAGCTCGCGGGCAGCGAGATCGCGCTCGCCCACCACGGCTCGCTCGCCAAAGATCAGCGCGCGTTCGTGGAGGATCAGCTCAAGCTGGGCAAGCTGCGCGCGCTCGTAGCCACGTCGTCGCTCGAGCTGGGCATCGACATGGGCGCCATCGATTTGGTGGTGCAGGTCGAAGCGCCGCCGACCGTCGCTTCGGGGCTGCAGCGCATCGGGCGCGCCGGGCACGGCGTGGGCGAAACGTCGCACGGCATCGTCTTCCCCAAGCACAAAGGGGAGCTGCCCGCGGCGGCCGTCGTCGCGCGCGGCATGCACGAGGGCGCGGTGGAGGCGACGCGCTACCCGCGCAACCCGCTCGACGTGCTGGCGCAGCAAATCGTGGCCATGGTCGCCAGCGCTCCGCTCAGCGCCGACGCCCTCTTCGACACGTGCCGGCAGGCCGCGCCGTTCGCGGAGCTGCCGCGCGCTTCCTTCGACGGCGTGCTCGAGCTGCTCGCAGGTCGCTACCCGTCGGACGAGTTCTCGGAGCTCCGCCCGCGCGTCACGTGGGACCGCGTCTCCGGTGAGGTCAGCGCCCGCGCCGGGGCCCGCCGCATCGCGGTCGTGAGCGGCGGCACCATCCCCGATCAGGGCCTTTACGGCGTCTTCCTGTCGAACAGCGAGAAGCCGGTCCGCGTCGGCGAGCTCGACGAAGAGATGGTGTTCGAGTCGCGCGCGGGTGACGTGTTCCTGCTCGGCGCCAGCTCCTGGCACATCGACGAGATCACGCACGATCGTGTGCTCGTGAGCCCCGCCCCGGGTCAGCCCGGCAAGATGCCGTTCTGGCGCGGGGGCGGCCCGGGGCGACCGGTCGAGCTCGGCCGCAAGATAGGCGCCCTCACGCGCGAGCTGATGGAGCTGCCGATCCCTCGCGCGGCCGAGGTCTTACGCGAAGCGCACGGCTTCGACAGCGGCGCCTCCCAAACCCTGCTCGAGTATTTGCACGAGCAGCGCGCGGCTACGGCCGTAGTCCCGAACGACCGCGCGGTCGTGGTCGAGCGCTTCAAAGACGAGGTGGGCGACTACCGCGTGTGCATCTTGAGCCCGTTCGGACGACGCGTTCACGCGCCTTGGGCGATGGCGCTCGCGGAGGGCTTTCGCAACCGCTCGGGCGCCGAGCTGGACGCGGTGTGGTCCGACGACGGCATCGTGCTGCGCCTGCCCGACACCGAGGAGCAGCTCTCGGCCGAGGAGTTTGCGCCCGACCCCGACGAGGTAGAGGGGCTCGTCGTGCAGGGGCTCGCGAAGAGCTCGTTGTTCGCCGCGCATTTCCGCGAAAACGCAGGGCGCGCGCTCTTGCTCCCCAAGCGCGACCCCAAACGCCGGACGCCGCTGTGGGCGCAGCGCCGTCGCGCCTCCGATCTCTTGCGCGTTGCCAGCCAGTACCCGTCGTTTCCGATGATCTTGGAGACGTACCGCGAGTGCTTGCGCGACGTGTTCGACCTGCCCGCGCTGATCGAGCTATTGTCGTCGATCCGTCGCCGCGAGGTCGCGCTGGTTCCCGTCGACGCCCCGAGCCCTTCCCCGTTCGCGAGCACGCTGCTCTTCTCCTACGTCGGCAATTTCATCTACGACGGCGACGCCCCTCTCGCCGAGCGCCGAGCGCAGGCGCTGGTGCTCGATCAAGCCGAGCTCCGAGGGTTGCTCGGTGAAGCCGAGCTGCGCGAGCTGTTCGATCCGGAGACGATCGAGAGCGTGGAGCGTGACTTGCTTCGGCTACGTGAGCCCACGCTGCGTCACGCCGACGACGTGCACGACCTGCTGCTGCTCCTGGGCGATCTGACCCTGGCCGACTTGCAAGCCCGTGCCCACGATCCGCCAGCAATTCCCGAGATTTTGAGCGAGCTCACGCGCGCGCGCCGCGTGGCGCAGGCTTCGATCGCCGGCGAGCCGCGCTACTTCGCGGCGGAAGACGCGGGCAAGCTGCGCGACGCGCTGGGCGTGATGCCGCCGCCGGGCTTGCCGAGCACGTTCCTGGCCCCCGTAACGGACGCCCTGCGCGAAATCATCTCTCGCTTCGCGCGCACCCACGCACCGTTTACGACCGAAGCTCCCGCGCGTCGCTATGGTCTGGGTCGGGGCGTGGTGGAGGGGGCGCTGGCGCAGCTCGAAGACGCGGGGCGCGTGGTGCGTGGTGAATTTCTGCCCGGCGGTCACGAACGCGAGTGGTGTGACAAGAACGTGCTGCGGCTGATCAAGCAGCGCAGCCTGGCCAAGCTGCGGCGCGCCATCGAGCCCGTACCGCCGGAGGCCTTCGCGCGATTGGCGCTGGCCTGGCAGGGCGCGCAAGAGCCCTCGCGCGCGCCGGACGCGCTCGAGCGCGCCATCGACCAGCTGCAGGGCGCGCCGATCGCCGCGAGCGTGCTCACGCACGACGTGCTCCCCGCGCGCATTCGCGGCTTTGCTCCGGCTGATTTGGACAGCCTCTTGGCTACCGGCGAGCTGTACTGGGTCGGGGTCGAGCCGCACGGCTCGAGCGACGGCAAGATCGCGCTGTATCGCGCCGACAAGCTCGCGTTGTTGGTCCCTCCGCCTACCCTCGCCCCTGGCGAGCTGTGCGCGAAGCTCCGCGCCGAGCTGTCGAGCGGTGGCGCGCTGTTCTTTGCCGAGCTCTCGCGGCGCATCGGCGGCTTCCCGCGCGACCTCCTGAGCGCGATTTGGGACATGGTGTGGGCGGGCGAGGTCACGAACGACACGCTCGCGCCGCTGCGCTCGCTGCAAGCGCAGGCCCGAGCCCCCCGTGGCCGCCCCGATCCGCGCGCGCGGCGAGCGCCGATGCCGGGTAGCGAAGGCCGCTGGTCGCTGGTGCCCCGCGCAGAAGCGCGAAGCGTCGCCGAGCAGCGAGCGGCGCGGGCCCGTCTCTTGCTCGATCGACACGGCGTCGTCAGCCGCGAAATCGTCAACGCGGATGGGCTCGGCAGCTTCGCCGACCTCTACCCGGTGCTCAAAGCCATGGAAGACGCAGGCAAGGTGCGACGCGGCTACTTCATCGCCGGCCTCGGGGGCGCGCAGTTCGCGCTGCCAGGCGCCGACGAACGGCTGCGCTTGAAGCCGGAGGACAAGCCAGCGGTCGTCCTCGCCGCGACCGATCCGGCCAATCCGTACGGCGCCGCGCTGCCTTGGCCCGGCGCCGAGCCCCGGCCTCAGCGCACGCCGGGGGCGATGGTCGTGCTGCACCAGGGGCTGCTGATCGCCTATTTGGGCAAGAGTGATCGCGCCTTGTCGCTCTTCTTGGCGGAAGAGGAGCCCCAGCGCGGGCACCAGCTCGCGGCTCTCGTCACCGCGCTCAAGTCGCTGGTCGGCCCCGGCAAGCGCCGCGTGCTTCTGATTCAAACCATCGACCGCGAAGAGTCGACTCGCTCCAAGCTCGCCCCCGCGCTGCTCGCGGCCGGCTTCACGAGCGGCGCCTCGGGCCTGAGCCTCAGACGCGGAGTCGCGGTCGTCGAAGACGAAGAGCAGCTCGAAGAGGCGTGAGCCATGCCCGAAGGTGATACGCTCTTCATCGCAGCGAAGAAGCTCGACGCCGCGCTGACGGGCAGAGTCGTGACCCGCTTCGAATCGCCGTTGCCCGAGCTCAAGGAGACGGGCGTCGAAGGGCTGACCGTGAGCGCCGTGCGCGCGCACGGCAAGCACCTCATCATCGAGTTCTCCGACGGACGCGCCTTCCTCAGCCACCTGCGCATGCAAGGGGTGTGGTTCGCACGGGACAAAGCCAGTATGCCGCCGCGCTTGCGCGAGAAGACGTCGCGCGACGTGGGGTGGGACGACGAGAATACGACCTTGATCATCGAGACGGAGAGCACCGTCGCCGTGCTCTCGCGCGCGGCCGTGGCAGAGCTCGCGCCGCTCGCCAAGATCGAGCGACGGCTCTCGGACCTCGGCCCGGATCTCCTGAGCCCCGACTACGACGCCGACGAAGCGCTCGCTCGGCTGCGGCAGCACCCCGACGTGACGATCGGCGAAGCGCTGCTGCGACAATCGATCGTCGCAGGCATCGGTAACGTCTACAAGTCCGAGGTGCTCTTCCTCGAAAGAGTGTCGCCGTTCGTGCCCGTCGGGGAGCTCGACGACGCCACGCTGGCGCGGCTGCTCAAGCGAGCTCGCGACCTGATGCGCCGTAACCTGACGCCAGGGCCGCGTCGGACCACCTTCGGCACCTTCGCGCGCCAGAACACCTACGTGTACGATCGCAGCGGGCAGCATTGCCTGAAGTGCGACGCCAAGATCCGCATGCGCCGCCAAGGCAGCTTGCAGCGTTCGACCTATTTTTGTCCGGAGTGCCAGGCGGTCGGGAGCTAGCGGGCAGGGGTCGCGGGCAGAGCCCCGAGAGAGGAGAAGCGCACTCGCAACCGGTTGTAATCATTAAGTTTAATTTCTTGACCCGGTAGTGATTGTGGGAAGTCGCACGCGGGGCTACGAGGTCCGCCCTTCTTGGAGCCGCCCGCGAATCCCCCGCCCAGCCCGACCGGCACCTCCAGCGAGGCCACCGCGCTGCTCGCGCTGTCGTCACGCGCGCCCAAGCTCGAGCTATCGACGCTCGACCTGTGCTTCCTGGCGACGCTGTACCTGCGTGGGCAGAGCGCGGGGCACGCCTCCTTCAGTGAAGAGCAGCTGTTCGAGCTGTTCGAGCAAGCCACGCTGATCGTGGAGCGAGATCCGAGCTCGGTGCGCAAGCGCGCCACGCACGCGATCGCGCGGCTGCGCGCGCAGCGCCTCCTCTCGCGCGTCGATGGCGCGGGGGTGCTCCGCGCCGGTGAGTACGCGCTATCGCGCCTGGGCGCCTCCATCGTCAGCTTCTTCCTCGAAGACGAGGTGCTGACCACCGAGACGTTGACGCTGCTCACGCGCACGCTCGAAAACAGCCTGCGTGACGTGCTGACCCGAGCCCGTGCGGCCAGCGACGCGAGCCAGCTCGACGAAGCGGTCGTTGGCCCGCTGCGGGTGACCGTGCACGAGCTGATGGAGGGCATCGAACGCCGCCAGCGCGGTCTGGATCTGCAGCAGGAGCAATTTCAGAGAGAGATCTCGACGCTGCTGTCGGCCGATTGGTTCGGGGCCGTCGAGAGCTGCCAAACACTGCTCGAGAGCACCGCCACCACGCTGCGGGACTTGAATCACGTGCTGCTGTCGGAGTCACATCGGCTCCAAGCCCAGCTGGAGGACCTCCAAGAGCTGGCGCTGACGGCGAACGCCACCGCGGCCGAAGAGGCGATTCGGCGCGCGGCGGATCAAATCGATCGCATCGCGGCTTGGAGCAGCGGCCGCCAGAAGTCGTGGTCGGACTACTACCAGTACGTCCACCGCTTCTTGCGCGACGTCGTGCGATTGGATCCGAGCCGGGCCCTGACGGCGCGACTGCGTGATCAACTGAGCGGCAAGGCCGGCAAGCGCTTCACGCTCGCGGTCGCGACGACGCCCGCCCCGCTGTTGTTGCGTGAGGTGGCGCCTAGCCCCGATCGGCCGCCGGTGAAGCGCCCGAAGGCCGAGCGTGAGACGCCTCCGGCCGAGCAGGACCCGGTCGACCCCATCGCGGTGCTCGAGGACGCGGTCCGCGCGAAGCTCGACGCCGGGGCGGAGAGCCTGCGTGACGTGACCGCGCAGGTGACGGGCGAGATGCCGGAAGAAGAGCGCTTTCGCGCCGCGGGTCGAGTAGCGCAGGCGGTAGCGCGCCTGGCCCGGACGCGCTCTGAGCGCGAGCGGCCATGGCTAGCAGTGGACGAAGCGTTCGCGATCGAGGAGTGGAGCCTGCCTCGCAAAGAGGGCTCTGGAGGCCGTGGATGAGCACAGAATCGAGCCAAACCTTCGATGAGCTTTCGCAGGTCGTGGAGCACGAGCTGTTCCCCGACGTCGACTTGGCCCTCCGTCGCGGGCGACACGTCGATCGCGACGACGCGGCCTGGTACGGCTTCCTGACCGACGCGCAAGCGCACCTCGAGCGCTTCTATCGACGCTACGGCGCGGAGCTCGTCCAGCGCACCGACGGCTTCTTCTTTCTCCTACCCAGCGGCGACAAGCTCGGCCGGCGGCACCTGTCGCCGAGCGAGATGCTCGTCGGCCAAGGGTTGACGTTGCTCTACCTGGAGCCGGCCACGGTGGAGCAAGGCGGCATCACCTCGCGTGACCAGCTCTTGTCGCAGCTGTCGGCCACCATGGGCACCGAGCAGCTGATGCTGGCGTTCAACGCGAAGAAAAAGAGGATGGATGAGCGCGTCGCCCAGGAGATGGTGCGCGCGCGCGTGAGCGAAGCGGTGCGACGCTTGGCGAGCTTGGGGTTCGTCGACCTGCTGCCCGAAGATCGCATCCGCTTGCGCTCCTCGCTGATGCGGTTCGCGGAGCCGGTTCGCGGCAGCAGCGGCGAGCTCGAGGCGCTGAGCCGGCTCGTCGCGTCCGGCGAGGTCGCGCTGACGGGCGATTTGGAGAGCGACGAGCGGGAAGACGAAGAAGGCGCCGAAGCCAAGCCACGGCGCCGGCCCGAAGCGCCGGAGCTGCCGGCGTGGAGCGAAGGCGGAGAGTGGGGAGCGAGCTTCGACGCGCCGCCCAGCGACGAGGGCGAGCTCTCGGACGTTCCGAGCTTCGAAGGCTACGGCTTCGAGACCGACGCCGAGCCCAAGACTCAGCCCAGAATGGACACGGACCCGGACGCAGCATCCGAACCTGAGCCCGAGTCAGGGCCCGAATTCGAGCCTGAAACCGAGCGCGAGCCGGAACCCGAAACTTCCGAGCCCGAGCCCGACGCCGAGACCGAGCCCGACGTCGAGAGGCAGCCGTGAGTCGCGCGCGGGCGACGGCGCTCGCGCTGGTCAACTGGAAGGGCGTCTTTTACGAGCGCTACCAGCTCGATCGCCGCGTTACGGCGCTCGAGGGCGCCAACGGCGCGGGCAAGACGACCGTGATGATCGCGGCGTACATCGTGCTCTTGCCCGACATGACGCGGCTGCGCTTCACCAACCTGGGCGAGACGGCGGCGCTCGGCGGTGATCGCGGGATTTGGGGCCGCCTCGGCGAGCCGACGCGTCCATCGTACGCGGCGCTCGAGCTGGACCTGGGGGAAGGATTGCGGGTCGTGGCGGGAGTGCTGCTGACGCGCAAGAGCGAGCCGACGGTCGAGCTGACCCCGTTTTTGATCAGCGATCTGAAGCCTGGCATCAGGCTCCAAGACCTGCTGCTGCTCAGCACCGCTGACGAGGAATCCGTGCCGGAGCTTGCGGAGCTGCGAAACAGCGTCGCGGCGGCAGAGGCGCGGATCGAGGTGTTTCCGTCCGCCAAAGACTACTTCGCGGCCCTCTTCGAGCTCGGCGTCGGCGCGCTGCGCTTGGCCACCGACGAAGACCGCGGGCGCTTGGGAGACATGCTGCGCACGAGCATGACGGGCGGCATCTCGCGCGCCATCACGTCGGAGCTACGCTCGTTCTTGCTCCGCGAGCAAGGCAGCATCAGCGACACGCTCAGCCGCATGCGCGAGAACTTGAACGCCTGCCGGCGAACGCGCGTCGAAGTCAGCGAAGCGCAGCTGCTCGAGCAGGAGATCTCGGGCGTCTACGACGCAGGCCAAGGCATGTTCGCGGCAGCCCTGCAGGCGACGCGGGAGAGCGCGGCCGAAGCCCAGCGCAACGTCGCGCGCCTAGAGAACGCCGCCCTGCGTGCCCGCCAGACCATCGGCGAGGCTCAGCGCGCGCAGCAGGAGCTCGACGAGCGCGAGCAGCTGCTCGGACAGCAGCTCAAAGAGCAGCGGAGCTCGCTCGACGCCCTACGTGAGCGAACACGCCTGGCCTCCAGCTACCAGGCCTTGGCCGCCATCTTGCGCGACGTCGCGCAAGAGCAGGAGGGCGCGCGCGCCGTCGTCGACACGGCTCGCAAAGGTCAGGCACGAGCGAGCGCCGAGCGCGAGGCCGAAAAGCAGAAGCGCGAGGTCGCGCGCCGAGATCTGGAGCGCTCCGCGCTAGGGCTGGCGGATCTCCAAGCGGGGCTCGACGAGCTGCACCGTCGTTCGAGCGCCTACCGCAAAGCCCAGCGCCTGCTGAGCGAAGTGACGTCGCTCGGCGGCGACGCCGTCTCCGACCCCGAGCAGCTGGGGTTGCAGCTCGAGCAGGCGCGCGCGAGGCTCGCGGAGCTCGACGAGCAACGCCTCGCCCGCGAGCGCTCGCTCACCCTGGCCGCTCGCCACGAGGCCGAATGGCGGGAAGCCCTCGAGGCGCTCGCGGAGCTGCTGCCGACGAGCAGCGCGGAGAGCGCGCTCGACCACGCGAAGCAAACGTTACGCGAGCTCGACAGCCTCGAGCAGCGCCTGTCGGCGAAGGGCGCCCTGGTCGCGCGCATGACCGAGCACCAGCGGCACGGTGAACGCCAGCAGGCGGCCCGTAAGTCGGCGAGCGCGCTCGGCCTCACGCCGGGAGCAGGCGTGCTCGAGGAGCTCGAACAACGGCTCGGCAGCGCCGATCTGAGCATCGAGCAGCTGGAGGAACAGAAGCGCACCCTCGATGAGGAGCGTCGTCGCGTCGCGCAGGAACGCGAGCGCATCCAAGAGCGACTGACGCAGGCAAAGGCGCTGCTCGGCAAGTATCGCCGCTTGAGCCAGCGCGTGGAGCGCATCGCCGCCGCCGCGGGCCCGTTCGCCCCCACTCGAGACGCGGTGATCCGCTTGCGTGACAGCCTGAGCAGCGAGCGCCAAGAGCTCGCGATCGCGATCGACGGCGCCACCGCCGCGCGCGAACAGCTGCTGCACGAAGCCAATCAGATCGAGGCTTCGGGCGGGCAATTTCCGGCCGAGCTGCTGAGGCTGCGCGACGAGCTGGACGGGGAGCTGCTCGGCAATCGCTTCGAAGAGCTCGACCTCAAAGAAGCGGCGCGCCTCGAGGCCCTGCTCGGCCCGCTGACGCAGGCCATCGTCGTCGACGACCTCGAGCAGGCGACCGAGAGGCTGCGAGACAAGCCGCGCGAGCTGGACGAGGTTCGTCTGGTCGCGGCCGGCACCGATCTCGGGTTCTTGGGAGCGGGCGGCGGCGAGGCCGGCAAGGACGTGTGCGTGAACGAGGGCCCGGCGCTGCGCGTATCGCGGCGCCCCGAGCGCCCGAGCCTGGGTCGCAAGGCCCGCGAAGCTCGCGTCGACGAGCTGCGCCGCGAAGCGGTCTCGCGGGGCGAAGAGCTCGAGAAGCGGCAAGCGCGGCTGCGCGCAGTCACGGGCGCTCTCTCCGAAATCGATCAGCTCTTGCCGGACGCGGAGCTGCTCGAACGCGGGGACCCGAGCGACGAGCAGAGCACGCTCACGACGCGCGATCGGGAGCTCGAGCGCGACGAGCGCGCGCTCGAGCAATCGCTCGCCGAGGTCGCGGTGCGCGCCGCCGAGCTGCGCGCCACCGCCAACCGCTACCGCGGCCTGCTGTCGGAAGCATTCCTGCTGGAGGGCGACGACCACCTCGAGCGAGCGCGCGAGCTCGCGGCCGAGATCGCGCAGCTCGAGCAGGCCGAGCAGCGGCTCGCCGCGGTGGAGAAGCCGCGCCGTCGCTTGCTCAGGCGGCTCGACGCCCTCCAGCTGTCACCCGCCTCCGCCGAGGACTTGGCTCGCTTCGAGGCCGAACGGCGAACGCTGGGCGAGGAGCGAGACCGCGGGTTTCGCTTGGTGGAAGCGCTCGAGCAGCTCGGCGCCGAGCTGCCCGCCCTCGCCTGGGCCGACGCCGAGCGTTCTCTGCAAAGCAGTGAGCAGGTAGCCCCTGCGCTCGAAGAACAGCACCGCCTGGCGCGCGCGGCGCTGCAAGCAGCCGAAGAGCGGGTGCTCGCCGCCGACGAGGGGTGGGAGAGCGCGACCAAGCAGCTCCAGCAAGCCGAGGCGGCGCTGGCCGCCGTCAACGCCCACGCAGACCGGCTCGCCCGCGAGCTCGACGCCCTCGGCGGCGCCGGTGAGCTGACAGCCGAGCTCGCCGCAGACCAGCTCAGCGAGCTCCAAGCCGAGGCGGCGCGCCTGGAGCTGGAGGAGCGCGATCTGATCGGACGCCGCGGGGCCGGCGCTGAACGCCTTCGCCAGCTCGGCCAAGATCTGGCTCAGGTGGAGCGCCAATTGAGCGAGGCCAAGCGCACCGCCGAGCCTGCTGCCGCGCGCTGGCAGGCGCTGCGCGCGCACGCGGAGCGAAGCCACGTGCTCCACTCCGGCGAATCGAGCGAGCACGACGGCTTGCGCTCGGCGCTGGAGCTGGCGGCCGAGGCCAGGAGTCGCGCAGATTTGCTGCGTGATCGGCTCGATGCCGCGCGCGGCGGCGAAGGCCTCGCGCGCGAGGTCGGAGAGCGCTCACTGGACGCGGACGACGACTTTCTCGAGCTCTGGCTGCGCGTGCGCGAATGGCTCGCGCGTCGCGTCCCGGCGCAGGTCGCCCAGGTCGACGACCCGCTCCTCGCGCTCGAACGGCTGCGGGGTCACTTGAGTGTGCTGGAGCAGCGCCTCGGCCACCAAGAGGCAGACTTGCGTGGCGCCTCCGAAGACGTGGCGCGGGGCATCGAGGTGCAGCTGCGGCGCGCGAAGGCTCAGGTGCGGCGCTTGAACCAGAACCTCGACGGGGTCTCGTTCGGAAGCATCGCCGGGATTCGCGTGGAGCTGCGCCGGAACCAGCAAATGGAGCCGGTGCTGCGGGCGCTCTCGGAAGGCAGCGCTCAGGAGCTGCTGTTCCAGAGCTCGCTGCCCACCGAAGAAGCGCTCAGCGAGATCTTGCGGCGCTACGGCGGCGGGCGAAGCGGCGGCGGACGCGTGCTCGACTACCGCGAGTACCTAGAGCTCTACGTCGAGGTGCAGCGTAAAGCCGACGGCAGCTGGGAAGCCGCGAACCCCACCCGCCTTTCCACCGGCGAAGCCATCGGCGTCGGAGCCGCGCTCATGATGGTCATCTTGGCGGAATGGGAGCGCGACGCGAACCTGCTCCGCGCGCGTCGCGGCCCCGGCTCGCTCCGCTTCCTCTTCCTCGACGAAGCCAACCGCCTCTCGCAAGACAACCTCGGCTCGCTCTTCGACCTGTGCGAGAGCCTCGACCTACAGCTGCTGATCGCCGCCCCCGAGGTCGCGCGCGCCGACGGCAACACCACTTACCGGCTCGTGCGCAAAGTCACCGAAGACGGACGCGAAGAGGTCATCGTCTCCGGCCGCCGCGCCCTCGGACAAGACCCCGCACCCGCCGTGCCCGCCGCTCCCCCCGTAGCGACGCAAGGCAGCTTGTTCGAGAACTGACCGGCGCGGCTCGCGTATGGCGAGCGAAGTGCCCCCCTGTCCGAGTCAGAGCCAGCGAGCGCTCAGCGTGACAGGCGGCGCTTCATACACCGTATCCATGGCAGGTCGTGGAAATGGCGACGGCGCTTCGCTGTGCAACAGCACTTCGATCTCGAGATCCAGAAACTCGATCACCGCGCGCCGCGGCACCGGGCAAGCTGCGCCCACGTGCGCTGCGTTCATGCGCACGTCGCCTTCCGCGCGTAGCACGAGCCAAATCACGTCACCGCGACGAACCAGCTCGACGTGAACCATCGCCACGCCTGCGCTATCGATGCGCAAGTCCGAGCACAAGCCCGAGCCGATGCCCAACGGGCGACCGTCGCTGCACATTTCGAACAGCGACCCGCGGCCCATGAAACGCAGCTCGACCCAAATCCGACCCTGATCTTTCGTCATTCGGGGCTCCTCCCTGTTGATGTTGAGAAACCAATGATACGCCGCCCTTCCCCCATTTTTTCCCTCCAAGACGCGCCAACACGGACATTGACTGTCACACCTCACCTGCTCACGCAGCGCCCGCGCGCAGCCGCCAACGACTCGCCAAACGACCCGCCGCCAGAGCGAGCGAGAGCTCCCACCACCAGGCGCTCAGCGCAATCCAAACGCTCCAGGGGCTGCCACATTCGCAGCCTTCCCTGCAGCGCTCACGTGGCGTCCCCCCGGTGCAAACGCGGCGCCCACGACGCCCAGCGTTTGCGAGTGTGGCTGCCGCTGAAGGCTGCGCTACCCGGGTGAGAGGCCCTGCGCGATCGACGTCGCGCTCGACCTGCTCACTCCGACGTCGCGCTCGACCTGCGCGCTCGACCGAGCCACTCGCCGCCCGTTGTACCTGCGCGCCAAGGGCCGCCGTCCGTGACGTGGCGCGTCCCGGCGGTGATACGTGAGCGCCGCCTGGCCAAGATCAAGCGCGCCATCCGCTTCTCACGGGCCAACGTCTACCTGCGTGACGGCTATCGTTGCCAGTACTGCGGTCAGCGCTTCGACGCCGAGGGGCTGACCTACGACCACGTCGTGCCACGGTGCCAAGGCGGTAGAACCGAGTGGACCAACATCGTCGCGGCGTGCCACGCCTGCAACTCCAGAAAAGGCGGGCAAGAAGCCGACCAAGCAGGCATGGTCCCGCTCCGGGCCCCCGTCCGCCCCAAGTGGCTGCCGCCGCGGCACGCGGTGATAGACCGCCGCTCCGCGCCCGCCGAGTGGCTGGCGTTCTTGCCCGCGTAGTCCGTTCGCAAGCGCGCGAACGCGCTGGCGGGACGCGCTGTCATCGCGCAGACTCGCGTCGAATGAAGCTGACCAAGCCGAGCACAGGACTCATCGCCGAGTTCAAGGCGGTGCAGCAAGAACTTCGCGAAGCGGCGCCGCGGAAGATGTTCGGCTACGACGCGCTGTTCGTGAATGGCAACATGGCGGTGGGGCTCTGGCAAAATACCTGCGTCCTGAAGCTGTCGCGTGAGCATCGAGCCGAGCTGCTCTCGGCTGGCCACGCAACGCCGTTCATGCCGATGCCTGGCCGCGCCATGTCGGGCTGGCTCGAGCTGTCGGAAGAGCTGGCCAATGACCCGGAAGAGTTGCTGGCGTGGTCGCGCCGTGCGGTAGCGTTCGTGGCCACGCTGCCGCGGAAAGCGGCGCAGCCGAAGCGCACAGCCGTCGCACCACCGGTCGCGAAGACCAAGTCCACGAAGACCAAGTCCACGAAGACCACGGCGAGAGCCAAGTCCACGAAGACCACGTCGAGAGCCACGTCAGCTGCGGCCAGAGCCGCTCGGCGTTCGACGTGACGACTCCGGCTCATGGCACGGCGTTCGCGGCTTCGAGCCGATCTCGCCTCTCTCGCCACGATTTGACGCGATTCCCAGGAGACACCCTGCTCGCGCGCGTGGCGCGCTGCTTGTGCGAAGCGGAGTGCGTGCCGCGCAAGGAGCTGTTCGAAGCGTGGGAGGTGGCGCGCCGCGCTCGTCGACGCTTTCGCGGCGGGCGCGTGCTCGACTTGGCGTGCGGCCACGGGCTGGTGGCGCAGCTCATGCTCCTCATCGACGATTCGTCGCCGAGCGCGTTGGCGGTCGACAGCAAGCTGCCGCCGAGCGCGGCGCGCGTCGCGGAGTGCTTGAGCCGGGCGTGGCCCCGTCTCGCCGGTCGAGTAGAGCTGCTGGAGGGCAGGCTCGAGGCGGTGCCAGCGCAGCGCGGCGACGTGATTGTCTCCTGTCATGCTTGCGGCCCCCTCACCGACGACGTGATCGAGAAGGCGCTCGGCGCGCGGGCGAAGCTGGTCGTGCTGCCGTGCTGTCAATCCACCGCGAAATGTGACCTCGGCGGCCTCGGGGGCTGGCTCGACCCGGCTCTCGCCATCGATGTCACGCGCGCTGGTCGCTTGCGCGCTGCCGGGTACCACGTGCACACCCAGACCATCCCCGCCGCGATCACGCCGAAGAATCGACTTCTACTGGCGGAGCCGCTGTCGAGCGCCGCGCCGACCGACCCCGCGAGCCACCCGCCGACGCGCGAGCGAGCCGACGAAGGCTAGGGAGTGTCCCTGAATTGGGATTGCTCGCGCGTGCCCGTAAACGTGCCCGTGCCCGTGCCCGACGGTCCGTGAGGGGTCGTTGGGCCCGTTTGTTGGTAGGCCCAGGTTTGTGGCGCGGGCCA
>JAEYWK010000062.1 GCA_023431345.1 Pseudomonadota bacterium | reverse complement strand
CTGGCCCGCGCCACAAACCTGGGCCTACCAACAAACGGGCCCCACGACCCCTCACGGACCGTCGGGCACGGGCACGGGCACGTTTACGGGCACGCGCGAGCAATCCCAATTCAGGGACACGCCCTAGCGCTCACTCACAAGGGTCGCCCCCCACGGCGGCCGCGCAGGCTGACTTGTCCGCGAACGCTCGAGTCGCGTGGAGCACGCGGCAGTGCAGTCCCGTGCTCTCCTTCGCGGAGTCGATCGTGTACAGCGAGTCACGCTCGTGCTCGGGCAGCTCGGCGCACTGAGCGAGGCAGGCTTTGGTGTCGCCGATGCTCTCTGCCAGCTCGTCCGGACAAGCGCTGGCGACGAGCTGACAATAGGAGTCGCAGTTGCCGGTGACGATGTCGCCGCAGTGGCCATCACCGGTGGGGCCCGAGTGGTAGCAGTGTGACTCGCCGGCAGGCAGCGTGGATGTGAACGAATGATAGCGGCGACAAGCGACCGTATTGTCGAGCTGATCCGAGTTCACGCCGCGATCGAGGGCCTCGCACACGTCGCGGCATTGCTCGGGCGACTCGTACTGCAAGAGCTCGTCGTCGCACGACGCGAGCTGGATGTTGCAGTACTCGTCGCAGCTCGGCTCTTCGTCGGCCTTACCCGTGCACCAAGGCTCGGTGGGGGGAATGGGCGCGTGAGAGCAATGATCCTTCGGGTTGATGGTGGCCGAGCTCACGTGGACGAGGCGGCACTCGATCGTGTCGCCTTCGTGATCTTTGACGAGGTCGTAGCGGTCCAAGTCGGTGAGACCTCGGCAGGCCTTGAGGCAGCCGGCCTTCGACTTGTATTTGTCGTCGCTGGGGCAGGCCTTGGGGAACAGATCGCAGTAGGCGTCGCAGTCACTGCCGCAGACGCCGCCTCCGCCGGGGCCCGCGGCCTTGCAGTGCTCAGCGGGCTCGAGCTCGGCCAGCTCCGCCTGATTTTCGCGGCAAACGACGGTGTTGCCGACCGGCTCCAGCACGTCGCCGGGCTCGAGCAGCTTGCAGACGCCGAGGCACATGGGCTCCGTGCTGTACACCGCGTTCTTGCCGGTGCAGTTGGCCATCACGGTCGCGCAGTAGGTCTTGCAGAGGGCGGAGTCGCCCTTGCCGCCAGCGCCTGCCTCCGGATCGAGTACGCGATCTTCGATGCCGGCGATGGACTGACAGGCGCCGAGCGCGAACGCGAGCAGGGCGCCCGCAACCAGCTTACGAACGAAGGTGGACGACATGACTCAGAACCTCCCCATGAGGTTGGCGGCTGCGGCGGAGGGACCGACGCTCGGCACGAGCGCGACGCTGTCGCCGCCCTTGCTGCCTCCGGTCAGGTAGAGCACCGCGCCGGTCGCGACGAGCACCCCGCCTGCGATGAAGGCGATGTTCGACGCGGTCGCGGCCTTGTTGGCTTTCTTGGTCAAGCTGAGCCCCTCGTCGTCCACGCAGAAGCCGCTCTTGGGGCAGTGTTCTTCGGCGTCGCTGTTCTTCGAGATGGCGCGGACGCCGAAGTAGCTGCCCAGGCCGACGCCCACGACGCCCACCCCGCCCACGACGAGCCCCAAGGTTTGCTGCGTGGTGATGCCCTGGGCGCTTCCGTCCGCCCTGGTCGGCGCGGGAGCGCTCACGGCGGGCGGCAACGACCCGCTGGCTACGCTCGGCGGCGTGTCGGGCGCTGCCGCCGGCTCCACCGGCGTGGCCGACTTCACCAGGCCGGGAACACGGACGCTCGCGCTCGCGCCCCCTGCCTCCACCTTGATCGGCGTGGACCACGTCTCGTAGCCCGGCGCCGTCACCTCGATCTTGTATTCCCCGGGATCTACGGGCAGCGGCGTGCCGTAGAGCGAGGGCTCGAGGCGCTGCGTACCGCGCCTGACGACCACGCCGCTCACGCGCGCTTCGGGCGCAAGCTCGACCGATAGTCGGCTCAGCTTGGGCTCGAGCGCCTGCGCCCGGCTCGCGGCTACGCGCGCCCGATCGGCTTGGTTGCTGTTGGTCGCGAGCGACGCTGCTTCGCGGAAGGTAGCCCAGGCGCTAGCGGTCTTGCCGACGCGCTCGTAGCACTCGCCGAGATAGAGCAGCGTGCCTACGGCCGGGTCCACGCGATCACTCTCTTCGAGCTTTGGACACGCTTCCGCGAAGTTGTTCTGCTTCATCAGGCGCACGCCTTGATCGAACAGCGCTTCGGCGGCGGCCTTGTCGGTAGCGTTCTGTGCGCCGGCGACTGCCGCCACGAACCAGAGGCTGCACGCAGGGGCAAGCGATATGAGGCGTTTCGAGCGTCCAGAAGCGGCCATGATCGGTTTTTACCCCAATTTGGCCGCCGCCTCGGAAAACTTAGCGCTGCTCAGGCTGACGAGCACTGGCAGCAGCGCTCGCGAGGCGCTCGCGGCCGCCCGAAGCTCTAACGACGCCCGCCGAAGTCGGTGACGCCCCCCGACGGGCTCGACGTCTCGGGCTTCTTCGGCTCGGTTTTCTTGGCCGGCAGCTTGCCTGGCACCGCCCCAGCGTAGGCTGGCTTCGGCTTTTCGGGGGAAGCGGCCGGGGAGGGGGTGAGCTTTTCCGCGTCCGCCGCGACATCCTTCGCGATGGTGACGCTGGCGGCCGGGGGCAGGGCGACCGGTGCCGGCGCCGACTCGGGCAAAACCCGCGCAGGCGCGCTCGAGGCAGCGGCAGGTGCTCCGGGTGGCTCGGGAGCGCTGCCGCGCGCGGCCCACAAACCGCCCGCGGCGGCGAGGGCCGCGGCGAGGCTACCCGTCACGATCAGCGCCCCGCGTCGCTTGGGGGCAGGAGCGGTGCCCGACTGACCCCACGAATTCACCGTCGGATCGAGCGGCTGCATCACGGACGCGGGCGTGGACGTGAGCGGCGTGATCGGCAAGGAGGCGACGGGCCGCGAGACCATCGGCATCGAGGTGCGCTCCGTCGCAGGCGCCATGCCCGACATGGTGACGTCGGTAACGCCCAGCACTCGCTCGGCGCGCTCGACGTGGATGCGGCTGTCGGGCTGCGCGTAGGGCAAGAGCGCGCGGCCGAGCTCGTAGACGGTCGAAAAGCGCTGCGTGCGATCTTTCATCAGGCAGCGCAGCACGGCGTATTCGAGGCCCTCGGGCACCTCGGGACGGTGCTGGCGCAGGGGGATGGGATCATCGTGGAGCAGCGCCGCGCACAGCTGGGGGATGGACTCGCCCGTGTACGGCGGCTGACCCGTGAGCATTTCGTAGAGCATCGCGCCCAGCGACCAAATGTCGGCGCGCGTATCGACGTCTTTGGCCGAGCGCATCTGCTCGGGAGCCATGTACAAAGGCGAGCCGATCAAGGCCGCCGTCTTCGTGAGCGAGAGCTCTTCGACCGAAGTGCCGCTCAGCGCCTTCGAGATGCCGAAGTCGAGCACCTTGACGCGGCGCGAGCCGTCGGCGCGGCGCGCCAAGAACAAGTTGCCCGGCTTCAAGTCGCGGTGAACCACGCCGGCCGCGTGGGCCTCCGCGAGGGCTTCAATCGCCTGCAGCACGAAGTCGACCGCCTCGTGTATCGGCAGGCGCTGCAAGCGACGCAGCTCCTCGGCCACGTCGTTGCCTTCGAGGAACTCCATGACCATGTACGGCAAGCCGGTGTCGAGCGTGCCCACGTCGAGCACTCGCGCGACGTGCTCGCTCCTGATCTTCGCCGCCGCGCGCGCCTCGCGGCGAAAGCGCTCCGCCGCGTCGGGACGTTCTGCCGCAGCCTGGCTCAGGAACTTGACGGCAACGCGCTGCTCGAGGTCTCCGCGGAAGGCGGAGACGACGACGCCCATGCCACCGAACCCTAGAACCTTTTCGACGCGGTACTTGCCGGCGAGCACATCGCCTTCTTGAACCGGTGCATCCATGAGCTAACGGCGAAGGCTACCGCACTTCGGAGGAAAGCGCTCACTCCTTCGGACGGTAGGCCGGTCGCGGGTTCGGGAACCAGCTTTCTCCCGCGAGCCGATAAACGGTCAAGCGCGCGAAATCCAAGCCGAGGGTAGCTCCAAACTGGCGAGCGTCGTTGCTGCCGATGCCGCCGCCCACCGATAGCGTGATGCCCCACGGGGCGCCGAGCACGAGCGCGGCTTGCCCACCGGTGGAGCCCTCACCCCAAAACCGTCGATAAGGGCCGGCGTCCACCGCGAGCCCGAAATCGCCGGTCACGAAGCTGCGGGTGGCGAGCCGCAGCGCCAGCCCGAGATCCGTGCCATCGCCGAACAGCGTCTGCAGCTTGAACATACCGCCCAAGACGAGCGGGCGCGCGGGCGAGGTGCCCATGCCCACCTCGATGGCCAGCGTCGGATCGAGCTTCAGCTCGAGCCCTTGCTGCTCGAAGGCGCTGGCGCCGCCGCCGACGTAAGCCCATGACGAGACGTCGGCGTGCGCGTTGCTGCTCACGGCTGCCCCTGCGAGCAAGCCGAGCGAGGTGACGAGGTGCTTCATCTTTTTTTCAGGTCGTGGCGAGCGCGCGCACGAAGCGGTCGAGATCTTCACGCCGATGCTTTTCCGTCACCGCGATCAGCAAACGATCTCTGAGCGCGGCGCTCTCGCGGCCCAGATCGTAGCCCGCGATGATGCCGCTCGCCTCGAGCTTGCGGCAGGTGGCCTGCGCGTCGCCGCCCCGCACGCGCACCGTGAGCTCATTGAAGAACGGAGCGTCGGCGAAGCCGGGGCTGAAGCCGTCGAGCTTCAAGATCTCCGCGCGCAAGTAGCGGGCCTTGGCCAAACACTGGCGGCCCGTCTCCACGAAGCCGGCCTTGCCGAGCAAGCTCGCGCGGATCGCGAGCGACAACGCGAGCAGACCTTGATTCGTGCAGATATTGCTGGTCGCGCGCTCGCGGCGGATGTGCTGCTCGCGGGTCGAGAGCGTGAGCACGAAGCCGCGCTCTCCGTCGTGGTCGACGGTTTCGCCGCAGATGCGGCCGGGGAGCTGCTGCAAGAAGCTGCGCTCGTCGCGGCAGGCGAACAAGCCGACGCCGGGGCCGCCGAACTGCGGCGGGCACGCCAGCGCCTGGCCTTCACCGACGACGATGTCGGCGCCGAGCTTGCCCGGTGCCTCCGCGACGGACAGCGCGTACGGCTCGCTCACGGTGGCGATCAGCAGCGCGCCCTTGTCGTGCACGACCTGCGCGAGCGCGCGGAGGTCCGGCAACCCGCCGTAAAAGCTGGGGTAGCCGACGACTACGGCCGCGACGTCCGACGTCAGCGCGGCGCCGATCGCAGCCAGGTCGGCGGTGCCGGACGCGTCGACCGCGATCTGCTCCGTCGACGTGTCGCTGCGGCCTGCCATGTACGTGACGGTCGTGCGGCGGTAATCCGGGTGGACGCAGCCGCTCAGGAGCACCTTGCTGCGCTTGGTGAGGCGCCCCGCCATCAGCGCGGCTTCCGCGGTGGCGCTGGCGCCATCGTAGAGGCTGGCGTTGGCGAGCGGCAGCCCGTAAAGCTCGCTGACGATGGTCTGAAATTCCCAGATGGCCTGCAGGGTGCCTTGCGCGACCTCGGGCTGATAGGGGGTGTAGGCGGTGTAGAACTCGCTCCGCAGCAGCAGCTGATCGACGGCCGGCGGCACGTGGTGCGCGTACATTCCCGCGCCCAAGAAGGAGAGCAGCCCGCCCGCCTGGCTCTTCTTCGAGAGCTCGGTGAGGTGGCTCATCAGCTCGGGCTCGGCCAGCGGCGCTTCCAGGTCGAGCTGGCGCTCGAAGCGCGCCTCGGGCGGGATCGTCTCGAACAGCTCGTCGAGCGACTTGCGCCCGACGATGGCGAGCATCTCGGCGATCTCTTCTTCGGTGTGGGGGACGTAACGCATCAGTGCGCCGCTTGCTCGAGGTGGGCCGCGTACGCCGCCGCGTCGAGCAGGCCTGCCGCGGCCGACGCATCGTCGGGGGCGATCGCCACCATCCACGCCTTGCCCCAGCAGTCTTCGTTCACCAGCTCGGGCGCGTTCTCGAGCGCGCTGTTGACGCGGGTGATCTTGCCGCTGACGGGCGCGAACAGATCGCTCAGGGTCTTGACGCTCTCGATGGTGCCGAACGCTTTGTTCGCTTCGACGTGGTCACCCGGCTTCACGTCGACGCTGACGAGCGTGATGTCGCCCAGCGCGTCGACGGCGAACGCGGTGATGCCGATCACGAGCTCGCCGCCTTCGCTGAGCGCCCACTCGTGATCTTTGGTGTATTTGCGGTCCGGTTTGACTTCTTTGGCTTGGCTCATGTCAGGCGACCTTGCTCGGCTTGCGCTTGTAAAATGGGGTCTTGACGACTTTGGCTTCGATCGACTTGCCGCGGCAGTCGACCAAGAACGTCGTGTCGATGGCGGTGAGGCTGGTGGGTAGGTAGCCGAGGCCGATGCTCTTGCCGAGCGTCGGCGACGGTCCGCCGGAGGTGCACACGCCGACGGGCTCGCCGGCGGCCGAGAGCAGCGGGTAACCGTGACGAGCGATACCCCGCCCGAGCATCTCGAAGCCCACGATCGCGCGGCCAGCTCCCTCTGCTTTCACGCGCGCGATGGCGTCACGACCGACGAAGCCGCCGGGCTTGTCGAGCTTCACGGTCCAGCCCAGGCCGGCCTCGATCGGGCTCGTCGTCTCGTCGATTTCGTTGCCGTAGAGCGACAGCCGCGCTTCGAGCCGCAGCGTGTCACGCGCGCCGAGGCCGATGGGCTCGACTCCGAGCGCTGCGCCCGCGTCGAGCAGCGCGCGGAACAGCGCGGCGGCGCTGCCGCTCGGGCAGAACAGCTCGGCTCCGTCTTCGCCGGTGTAGCCGGTGCGCGCGATGGTGACGGGCACGTCGGCGACGCGAGCGTCGGTGAAGCGAAATGGGCCGAGGCTCGTCAGGTCGATCGTCGCACCGGCGAGCTCCAGCAGCTCGAGCGCGCGCGGCCCTTGCACGGCGATGAGCCCCGTCTGGTCGCTCTCGTCGACGAAGGTCGCCTTGCCGCGTAGCCGCTCCGCGAAATGGGCCGCGATTTTGGGGCGGTTGCTGGCGTTGCACACCACCTGCACGTCGCTCTCGCTGCGGCGGTAGACGATGAGGTCGTCGAGGATGGTGCCGCCTTCGTTGCAGCAGCAGGTGTAGACGGCCTGGCCATCGGCCGCCTTCGCTAAGTCGTTCGTGATGAGCTGATCGACGGCCGCGAGCGCGCCCGGGCCGGTGACCCGCAGCTCACCCATGTGGCTTACGTCGAACAGGCCGACCCGCTCGCGCACGGCGCTGTGCTCGGCGGCGATGCCCTTGTACTGAATGGGCATTTCCCAGCCCGCGAACGGGACGAGCTTCGCGCCAAGGCGGACGTGCTCGGGGTAAAGGGGGGTACGCGACAGCGTTTCGGCGGTCAAGGAGCGCCGAGTAGCGCGGCGCGTGCCTCGTTACAAGAGCCAGGGCGAGCGCTCGCTAGGCCGCGGGGCCGCGCGAGCGGCTTTCGGCAGATTTGCTCGTAATTTCAGGCGCTAGCCAGCCGCATGCTAGCGTTCGGCCGTGGCCCGCGGCCGAGTTCTGATCATCGAGCAAGACGAGTGGGAAGCGATCTTGCTCACCAAGTTCTTGAGCGAGGCTGGCTACGAGGTGCACGTCGCGGGGGAGGCGCGCGCAGGCTTCGACAAGGTGCGAGAGCTGCAGCCGGACTGCATCTTGTGCAGCGTGACGCTGCCCGACATCGATGGCTTCTGGGTGGCTCGCCGGGTGCGCACGGAGCCCTCACGCGTGTCCACGACGCCGTTTCTGTTTTTGACGGACGCGGACGATACGGAGTCGCGCCTACAGGGGCTCAACGTGGGCGCCGATCTGTACCTGACGAAGCCCTTCCGTAACGACGAGGTGGTGGCGCAGGTCGGCGCGCTGATCGATATGGCCAACCGCCTGCGCAAGCAGCGCGAGTCGTTTTCCTCCGAAGGACCGGCGTCGTCGGCGCAGGGCGCGGCCTTTACCGGTGACGTCGCGCAGATGTCGGTCGCCACCGTGCTGACCCTGCTGGAGCTGGAGCGCCGGAGCGGGCGCTTGAAGGTGCAGGGCGAGGCCGGCCGCGTCGCCCTGCTCGACATCACGGACGGCAAGTTCGCCTCCGGCATGCTCGACGACAAGCCTTGGGGCTCGACCGAGCTCTTGCGTGAGGTGCTGCGCTGGAAGCGCGGCCGCTTCAGCTTTCGCAGCGCGGAGGGCGGCGCCAGCGACACGGGCGAGCAGCAGCGCATCGGGGGCTTGCTGCTCGAGGCCATGCGCTTGGAAGACGAATCGCGGCGCTGAGCTGAGCCGACCGGTGGCTCGCTGGTGGCTCGCTCCTGCGCCCGCGGGGCTACTCGAGCTGCTTTGGATCGAGCGGGCGCCCGTCGGGCGTGTAGCCGGCGGCGCGCCAACGCTCGGCGTCGGTCAAGCCGGGGGGCGGGGGAGGCGGCGGCGTGACGTCTTTGATGACGAGGCGCGTGCGTGGCCCGTCCGGCAACACCTCCAGCGTGAAGAAGCGATCGGGCGGGCCTCCTTTGATGCGCGCCATCGGGAACACGGTGCGCGCCGCGCCGATCTCGACGTGCGAGACGATGACTTGCTCGCGCACGTAGTTGGCGAGCGCTTCGGGTGAGACCCGCCCCCCGACATAGGCGCGGTCGGCGAGGCGACTCTCGACCTCCATGCCGCGCGGCACCGCGAAGCCGTACACCTCGCTCTTGCCCGGCGCGAGCTCGTCGGGGGCTAGGTGATCGAGCGGGCGCCCCGGAGACGCCGCCGCGCTGCTGGAGGGGGCCGGCGCGCGCGACTTGCTCGAGCACGCGGTGAGGCTGGTGCAGCCGATGAGGAGCAACGCAAGCGAGCGCACTGCCCCGATTATTCGACGATGGCGGCCCAGGAGTCTATGTAGTTCATCACCGGCGGGTTCGGCAGGTCGACGGCCACGGCGTTGGTGCTCCCCTGGGTGATGGGCGTTACGCCCGGCTTGGTGGTGGTCGAGGCCTTGTCGCCGGTCGGGATGATCAGCTGGTATTTACCGGCGGTGACGCTGCCGCTGCTCAGCACGTTGTTGGTGTTGCCGAAGAACGAGTCTTCCTCCGTGGTTCCGGCGCTCTCGCAGCTCGGCTGCTGGGAAACGCTCACGCCCGACAGGAAGGCCTTGGCGTTGCTGCCCAGCAGCGTCGTGGCGTCGATGTAACCGCCCGTCGTGAGCAGCGAGGCCAGCGCCGTGGCAGGGCGTCCACCCTTGCCCTCGCCCGCGACCGCGTTCTTCTCGAGGTAGTGCATCCCCCAGACCTTGCCGCTGCCAGAGCTGCATGCGTCGTTGTCCGCGGGCGGTCCCACGGTCGAGAAGTACAGGTCGCCGTTGAACAGCACCATCTCGCCGATCACGCGATCGCCGGACAGGCCCTTGGTGGCCGTGAAATCCAGGTGCCAGTTCAGCTTCGGCTTCAACGCGAGGCGGTCGTTGCTGGGCTGCTCGGTGAGAGACCAGACGTAGTTGGCGAGACCGGCCTTGGCTCCCACCGCTTCTTGCTCGCCGGTCGAGAAGGCGATGGTGAGGAAGCCCTTCTGATCCACCGAGACGATCGGCGCGTGGACGATCGGCTGTCCGTCCTTCCAGTCGTGACCGTAGCCGGCGCTGGGAGGAAAGCCGTCGAAGAACAGCTCGACCTTCCAGTCGCTGGGCTTGCCGTTCTTGCTCGCGAAATTGAGGCGCCAGAGCGCGCCGTCTTGATCGCCGATGAAGACGCGATCTGCCACCGCGCCGACGTCGGCCGGGAACGCGACGGGCTGACCCGTCATCGGGGAATCGAGCGCGGTCACCGTCGTGCGATCCTTGCCGATGAGGCCGGGAACTTCGCTCTCGGCCTGCCGGAAAGTGCGCAAAATCTCGCCCGTGTCGAGGCGCACGACCGTGAGCGAGCGCGCCAGAATCGCGGTGTTTTGGTAGCAGGGGATGGAGGTGCGGGGCGCGAGCGCGAGGTCGTAGAAGCTGGCGCTGAGCGTGCCCTTGCGCGTGCAGCCGTCTTGGTTGACGGCACCGTTCGTACCCGGGCTGCCGTAGCCACCGGGCAAGACGGCGACCGCGACCTCCTTCTTGTCGATGAACACGGTCGTGATGAGCGGCGTACCGCCGCCGCTACCGAACAGCGGATTGCCAGCGGCGTCGGTCACCAGCTGCCACAGGAATTTAGGGCCCCCGTTGGCTTTGGGCTCGGGGTCGGTGATGTCGAGCGCGAAGTAGCCGGGGCGCTGGGCGCCGAAGCTCTGGACGAGGATCGTGCGCCACGCGCCGAGGCCCTTGCTGGCGTCCGCGGCGTTGCGCTCGAGCAAGAACTTATAGTTACTGCCGAGCGGGTTCTCGGTGGCCACGACCTCTTTGATGGCGGGCGTACCGTCGAGCAGGAGCTGGTGCGTGCCGGGGTAGAGGGCGGGGATGCCGGGCAGCACCGCCGGCGGTATGAACGCCCACAGCTCGTTCGTCTCGAGGGTCTTCACCAGCATGGTCTCCGAGGGGTCATCGGCGTCGACTTGACCCATCTTGAACGCGTGGAGAAAGCCGTCGTTCGACGACGCATACAGCACCGAGGGGCGCTTGCTGTAGGTGCGCGTGAACTTTTGATACGACTCGTCGACCAAGAAGTGCGAAGGCCGGCCCGGGACCGCGCGCGGGACGGAGTGATAAATCTCGGCGACGAGCTGGCATTTTCCGTCCGGGCAGCGCGTGTAAGGCGTGCCGTTCGGCAAGCCAACGAGCCACTTCAGGTAGCGATCACGGCAGGCGTCCTTGTTCAGATCGACGCCGGTGCTGTCGCAGGTGGTGTCCGTCACTTTGATCGCGTCGGCCGAGGTCGCGGTCACGAAGCCCGCCGAGTCGTACGGGGTCGTGTTCATGCTGCCCGTGTACGTGCCCACGCCGTCAGCGGTGCCCAGGGCCAAGTTGGGGCGCATCGACGCGCTCGAGTTGACGGGGGCGGCGCCGATGACCGTGTACAGCTTGCGCTTTTCGGGCCCGCCCTGGTTCACGTTGTCGACGAACTTGTCGCCCTTGCTCGCGTCGGGGGGCAGCAGCTCGGGCCGCGGCACGTTGTTGATGTCGGGCTTGCACACGTAGCGCCCCCGGTTCAGCTCACCGACCCAGGGGCGATCGAGCTTGCCAGGCTCGAACGAGGCGGAGAAGCGGTAGCTGCGGGCGAAGTCGAGGTCGGAGGTGCTAGCCACGAAGCCCGAGCCGGACGCGTTCACGAAGGGCGTGCGCGTCGTGCTCGCGAAGCTTCCGCCGATGGCCTGCGACAGCGCAGCGCGTAGCTCGTCGCGGCTATCCGCGAAGCGCGCGCGCCGCCAGTCGGGGTCGGAGGGGCTCGTCGGAACGTGTCCGCCGGCGGCCGCGATGCGGTTGAGCGCGCAGCAGGCTTGAATGGCCGCGTCGTTGGGGTTCTGCCTGCAGATGCCGGCGGCGTTGCTCTCGTCGAAATCGCTGGCCGCGAACGACGAGCAGGTGCGCTCGGTGCCCGCCACCATCACCTTCGACAGGGCGAAGCCGATCACGTAAATCTCGACGCCCTTGCTCTTCAAGTCTTGCGCGACGTCTTCGGCTTTGTCGTAGGGACAGCCGCTCGGCTCGCAAAAGGGCCGCAAGTCCAGGTTGGGCTGGCCGTCGGACAAGAGCACGATCGAGCGCTTGCGGCAGTCTTTCGCGGGATCGCTCTTCGGGCCGAACTTGAAGCTGCTGTCGATGGGGTCCTGGGTGTCGTCGCTCAAGAAGTAGGTGCGCGCGTCGTCGAGCATGCCCGCGATCGGCGTCGCGCCGTAGGGACGCGTCGCCAGCAGCACCTCCTGAATCATGGCGTTGCGTGACTTGTAGTCCACGCTGCCGAGCGCGGGATTGCCGAAGCCCACCGCGCGACCTTCCCAGGCGGGGGCGCGGGCGTTGCGCACTCCGACCTCTTGATCTTGCGGCGTGATGCAGCCAGCGGGCTCACCCTTCTTGCTGGCGCCGACGTAGTAGCTCCACAGGCCGCTCATGTCGGTGCCGGGTCGGGGCTCGGTGTCGAACGTCATCAAGCCGAAGCGCACGTCGGTCAGGAAGGCGTCGAGGATGCCGTCGGAGGCCTGCTGGAAGGTGCAGCTGGCCGCGGTGTTGTTGAAGGGGTGGTACTTGATGGCGCCGCTGGGAAATGCGGCGGGATTGCCGGCGTCGAACACGCCCGGGCCCGGCACGCAGCCCCCGCTCACGGGGCGGTGGAAGGGGTTCGCGTACAGGTAGTCGTAGGGGGTCGCTCCGCTGATCGCGTACTCGGTCTTGAACGCGGTCGAGTTGCGATCGAGCCGCTGGCAGTCGTAGTTGTTGATCGAGCCCGTCAGCACCTCGACCAGCTCGATCCAGCGGCTGCGCTCGCTGACCTGCGCCGTCGTCGCCGCGCCGGCGTAGCGACAAGCGGGGAACTGGGTCGAGTTCGTCTTGTAATCCATCGACCCCGACGTATCGACGAGCAGCAGCACGTTCGGCGCCGCCGGCATCACGTCGGCTTGCGCGAACGCTCGACCGGGCAGCGCGACGGCGGCCAGCGAGGCCAGGGCCAACCAGCGCCGGTGCCGGGGGAGGGGCGGGAGAGGCTCTGAATGTGGTCGGGGCTTCATGGGGCTTCGTTCCTCACTGGGAGGGCGAGTCGATCGGGCCGACGACGGCGTGGGCGCGCATCATCTTCTTCACCGTCGCGCGTGGGATGTTGGCGCTGCCGTCGCCTTCGCACTCGTCGGCGAAAGCGCTGGTGCTGCCGATGGGGCGAATGTTGCCAATCGAGGTCATCGTGACGTCCAAATAGGAGCCGTCACCTTGCCGGGCGCCCGGGACGGGCGTGTTGGTGGGCGCCATCGCCGTGAGCTCGACGCTGACGTTGCCTTGAACCTCGGCGAACGGACCAAAGCTGCCGGTCTCGCCGGTGGCGGTGGCGGGCGCCTGGAACAATTTGTCCGCGGTCGCCATTTCGAGCTCGCTCTGTCCGAGCGGGTAGCAGGTGAAGACGGCGTCGGTGATGCCCGCCGACGCGGGCGGGTTCGACGCGCAGATCAGGCTGCCTTGCATCTTCGCGATGTAGTGGGGCGCCCCCTGGGCCGCGACCTGGGCCAGCGCTACCGTCGTGCCAAGCTCGGCGACGGACATCGTCTGCGCGGCCTGACGGCTGTAGCCGACTGCCAGATCGACCTGCGCCGCGTTGCGCACCGCGAGCACGCCGATCGCGGCGATCAGCGTCGTCGCCAGCACGACCACGAGGACGGTGGCTCCGCGCTCGGACTTGCGGGAAAGACGGCGGGGGCGCGGCGCTACCAATTGCTGTTCTCCAGGTTGCGGAGGGGAACGTCGGCTTGGAAGGTGCGGGCGCGCGCGTAGGTGATGCTGTTGTCAGGCAGCGTGAGCGGGACGCGGAAAATGTCGCGGCTGCCGCCGCCGCCGCCGCCCTGAACGTCGAGGTCGCGGTCGGCCTCGCGCGAGCGCACGCTGAGCCGCACGTGCATGCCGCGCAGCAGCTGCGTGAAAGCGAAGGTGTTGATCAGGGAGTCGGCGTCTTCGGGCACGATCGTGCTCGCGGAGGGGTTCGCGCTGCTGGCGCGCCAGGCCCCGAACTGCAGGTCCACCGCGTACTCACTGATGATTTCGCGGGTGCCGTCGATCTCGGCGCCGGTCGGGTCCAGCTCGACGCGCACCAGCTCCGCGCGCCCGGCTTCGTAGGGCAGGCCGCTGGCGCCGGACGCCTTGAACAGCTCGCTGTAGTTCGCGTCGGAGGTCATCGAGCGGATCTCGTAGCGAACGATGTCGATCACGCTCAGGCCCATCTGGCCGCCTGCGTCGCCCAGGCCGCACTGCACCGACTCGTCGCTGGTGCGGACGACCAAGAGCGGCGCGGCCGCGAGCGTCAAGGTGGCGGTGTCGGCCGTCGTCGAGACGCCGCCCACGACCGCGTACTGCTCTTTCCCCATGCGGCGCAGGCGGATGATCTTGCCGACTCCGCCGCTCATGAACGTGTTTTGGAGGACGGCGAGGTTGCCTGCTTGGGCGTCCAGGCGCAGCCCGATGCGGTAGGCGGCCGGCGTCCTCAGGTTGATCGAGACGTCGTGGGTGCCGTTGGCGTTCGGCAGAACGGTGCGCGTGTGCAGCTCCTCGGGCGCGTTCAGGGCGCCGGTCAGGGTGATGGCGCGCGGCGTGATGCCCGCTCTTTCGACCTCGGTGCCGGAGGCCGACAGCCCGCTGCTGTCGATGATGATGGCGCGCAGGTTCTGGAGGATCGCGGGCGCGGAGCCGTCGGGGGGGTTACAGACGCGCGGATCGGCGTTGATGTTGGGAGTCGACAGGTGCCCGGCGCGCGAGATGTCGCTGGCGAGGCGCTCGAAGCCGTTGACTCCCGAGAGGGTGGCGTGCGCGACGCGGGTTTCTTGCTGATAGAAGCGCGACGTGTCGCGCGAGAGCGCGAACACCACGATCGAGATGAACAAACCGCCCGACATGGCCACCATCAGCTCCACGAGCGTGAAGCCGCGCGCCGCGGCGCGCGCGCTCGGGGGGCCGGCGGCAGGCCTACGCGCGGCGCGCGCAGTGAGATTCGAGGAAGCGAGCGGAGGACGCATCAGATCTGGAAGTGCCGGCGTAAAGCCACCGTTTGGTACACGAACTGATATCGATCGACCGCGTTGCCAATCTGGCGGGGAACGTCGCCGTTTTGGTCGCCGCACACGCTGTCGGCGTTGCCGAACGTGGCCTCGCCCTCGCGTAGCCAGAACACGCGGATCTCGGCGCGCAGCACGTCGTTGCCGGTGACGCCCGCGCCCGACGAGTAGAGCGGGGTCATGCGCACGTGGGTGCAGTAGCGTGCGTTGCTCTTGTCGGCGTCGGAGTCGCTCAAGGGGTTGCCGAGCGCGTCGAAGGCGGCGCCGAAGCCGCGCGTGGCGTCGTAGCCGGGCCGCTGCCAGGTCTTGGCGTCGTTGAGCCAGCCGCCCATGCTCGTGTTCCACTGGGTCGCGTCGAGCTGAAGGTGCGCGCCCCAGGAGCGCGCGATCCGCTCGGCGGTCGCCAGGTTCTTGGCGTGCGCGTTGGTCGTGACGAGCAGCCGCTGCAGCGAGATGATGCCCAGCATGGACACCATGAACAGCACGAGCGCCGTCATCAACTCTACCAGGGTGTAGCCGCGCTGGGCGCGAGAGCGACGCCGCCGGCTCATAGCGCGAGCCTCGCCGTACCGTTCGGCAAGAGCACTACCGTACGTACCATCCCGCGCGCGGTGAACGTACCGCCCTCGTTGTCGAGCCGTTGCACGTCGAACGAGGGCGTCGTCACCAGGGGCGCCGTCGGCGCTGAGCCATCGTAGGAAACGAAGCTACGGCCGAGCGGCGTGAAGCAGACGTTCATCTGCGTCATGGCCGTGCCGTCACCCTTCTTGCCCGCCACGGCGACCGCGTTGGCAGTCTTGTACTCCTGGATGGTGAGCTTGTTGCTCGTCCAGTCGTTGGAGAGGCAACCGAGCCCTGGCTGCTCTTCGCACTTGTCGTGCCCGCGCGCGACGGCGGCGGTGCCTTCGATCGACTCCTCGACGACGAAGCCAGTCGCGCTGTTCCAGCGCACCATCACCGCGGCGCCACGGGCCATCGCGCGCATCCGCGCCTGGCTATACACCTGCGCCACTTGCGTCGCGGCCTGGCGGCCGCCTCGGCTCTGCTCACGCCATTGTTCGACGAAGAGGGGCGAGGCCAGCGTCGCCAGCACGGTGACGATGATGACCACGGCCATCAGCTCGATGAGCGTGAAGCCCCGGGCAGACCGCCGACGAGCTCGCAACCTGGAAGGTTTCAAAACCACGAGAAGGCTGAACGTACAGCAAGCGGTGTGCCCAGGCTGCGAGTTTGTAGCTGACGGGATTTGCTGGGTTTTTCGCGCGTGTAGGGGCAACCCCGACCGCTAACAAGTGCGACGGTGTGCAAATGTTGCGGGGCAGAGGCTCGCCCTCGAGTCGGCACCATGCGTCAGCCCGGAGTTGCGCAGACGGCTCGAGACCGAGCTAAAACCCCGCCATGGTTCCCGTGCGTTTGGTTGTTGCGGTCGTCGCCGTTGCCCTGTTGAGCGGCTGCCCCAAGAAGGAAGAGCGGCTCGAAGGGAGCGCCCCCCCACCGATCGCGAGCTCGAAGCCGGGGGCGTGCGCCAGCGGCGGCGGTAGCATCGCGGATCCAGTCAGCGCCGCCTACTTCCCGAAGCTGGCTGCCGGCTACTGCATCGACCCGAACGGCGAAGCGCGCACGTACGGCGAGGGGTCGAAGGGCACCTTGGAGACGGTCTGCACCGAGCTGCTCGACGGCGAGTGCGAGGTCTACAAGAGCTACGGCTTGAAGCGCGTGGTCACGCTGCGCTACGTCGATGGCGCCGGCACTCCTGGCACCGTGAACGTGATCGCGTCGCGCTTCGCGAGCGCGGAGGGAGCTTATGCGTTCTTCACCAAGCGCGTGATCGCCGACGGCGATCCGGCGGACGGCACGCCGAAAGCGCTCGCCGCCGGCGCCGAAGGCGCGCTCGGCACCGGCATTGCCTACGTTTGGCGTGGAGAAATCGTGGCCGAGCTGAGCTACGCGAACGAGCTTCAGACGCCGGACCAAATCAAAGCCACGAGCGCCCAGGTGCTGCCCGATCTAGCGCGCCAGATCGGCGAGCAGTTGCCGGGCGACGCCAAACCGCTGCCGGCCGTGCGCCTGCTTCCGCAAGAGCGTTTGCTCCCGATGGGGATCTCCTACACGCACCGCGACGCGTTGGGCGTCACCGGCTTGGGGGCGGGGGCGACCGGCTACTATCAAGATGGCGGGCAGCGCTATCGCGTGGTGACGCTGGTGCGCGCCGACGAAGACTCCGCCAAAGACGTGCTCGGCACGCTGAAGAAGCTGCCGGGGAGCAAAGTACAAAAGGATCTCGGCTTCGACGCGGTCGCGTTTTCGACTCGCGAATCCGAAGGCTCGCCCTTGGCGGAGTGGCTCGCGGGCCGCGCGGGGAGCCGCGTGATCATCGTCGGCGACGAGCCGCTGAAGTTGAAAGCGGGCGCGGACCCGAAAGAGCGGCTCGCCACCGACAAGCGGCTCGCTGCACTCAAAGCGGCTCTGAGCGCGAAGCCGCCCGCGGACCCGGGCGCTTCCCCCAAGCCGTAGCGCAGGCCCAGTGACCGGCCGGGGGCCGGGCTTTGCTGTGGCGTGATGGGGCGTGAGCGCTAAAACTGTGGATCGTGGACTTCGAGCTCAGCGAGCATCACACCCTCCTCCAGAGCAGCCTTCGGCAATTCTTCCGCGAGCGTGTCCTGCCGCGGGCGCGCGAATGGGACGAGGAAGAGCGCTTCCCGAGCGAGATCGTGCCGGAGCTTTCGGCGCTCGGGCTGCTCGGCATCAAGATCCCGGAACAGTACGGCGGCGCGGGGCTCGACATGTCGGCCTATGCGATCGCGGTCGAGGAAGCCGCCCGCGTGGACGGCTCGCTCGCGCTCACCATTGCCAGTCACAACGGGCTCGGCACGGGTCACATCCTGGCCGTCGGCACCGAAGCGCAGAAGCAAAAGTACTTGTCGCGCGCGAGCAGCGGAGAGTGGCTCGCGGCGTGGGCTCTGACGGAGCCGGGCTCCGGCTCCGATAGCGCTGGCCTTCGCACCACGGCGGTGAAGCGCGGCGACGAGTGGATCATCGACGGCAGCAAGATGTTCATCACGCAGGGCTCCGTGGGCGGCTTCTGTGTGGTGCTGGCTCGCACCAATTTCGACGTCCCCGCTCAGCGCGGCATCACCGCTTTCGTGGTCGACACGCGCGCGCCGGGCTACTCGGCCAGCAAGAAGCTGAAGAAGCTCGGCTGTCGCTCGAGTGACACGGTAGAGGTGACGCTCGATCAGGTGCGGGTGTCGGACGCCGAGCGCCTCGGTGAGGTCGATCAAGGCTTTCTGGATACGATGCGCATCCTCGACGGCGGCCGGATTTCCATCGGGGCGATGGCGCTCGGGCTCGGCCGCGGAGCGCTGGCGATGGGGCTGGCTTACGCCAAAGAGCGCGCCGCGTTCGGTAAGCCGATCGCCGAGTTTCAGGCGATTCAGTGGATGCTGGCCGACGCGCAGACCGAGCTCGACGCGGCGGAGCTGCTGGTGCGACGCGCAGCGTGGCTCGCCGATCGCGGTCGTCGCTTCACGGCCGAGGCTTCCATGGCGAAGCTGTTCGCGAGTGAGGTCGCCACGCGCGTGTGCAACAACATGCTGCAGATCCACGGCGGCTACGGCTACACCCGGGAGTTCGACGTCGAGCGACACCTGCGCGACGCCAAGCTGTGCGAAATCGGCGAGGGCACGAGCCAGGTGCAGCGCATGGTGATCGCCAAGCACCTGCTCCGACCCTAGGCTCCGCGTGGAGCCTGGGAGCGAACCTACTCGGTTCGCTGGATCACGTGGAAGCCGAACTGCGTTTCCACGATGCCCGAGACTTCTCCCGGCTTGAGCTTGAAGGCGGCCTTCTCGAAGGCAGGCACCATCATGCCGCGCTGGAAGCGACCGAGCGAGCCGCCGCGCTCTTCCGCGCCGGGTTCATCCGAATACTCTTTGACGAGCGCTTGGAACTCTTCGCCGCCCTGCGCGCGCTTGAGCGCCTCTTCGGCTCGGCTCTGGGCTTCGGCTTTGCTGCGCGTCACGCTCGGCGACGCGCGCAGCGCGCCCTGGTAAGACACGAGCAGATGACGCGCCGCGATCTCGGCTGGGCCTGCGTCCATGGGCTCCCCGCCCTCCAGTGAGCTCTCGGGCGGCGTGACGCCTGCGGGCGTGGCCGGCGGCAAGACGCGCGGCGGTTCGCCCGGGCCTTCGAACGTGCTCACCACGCAACCCGAGAGCAGCAGCGGCGCAACCCAGCGAGCGAGCGAGCGCATCAGTGCGGGCTCGGCTTGGCGGCGGGGGCGAGCGCGGACGGCGTGGGCGAAGCCTCTTCTTCTTCGGCGTGCTCCCCGCTCGCGCCGCCCACCAACCCGAGGCCGAAGACGATAGCGGCCGTGACGAGCAGGCCGAGCACCGCGAAGGGGCCCCACTCCGGGATCCAGTCGCTCGCCTCGCCACCACCGCGAGCGTGCTGGGCGCTGGCGTGCTCATCGTTCGCGTCGTCGTCGTCGTCCTCGTCGCCGTCGTCGTCGTCGGCAGTATCTTGCTCTTCGTCGTCGTCCGCGTCGTCCGCGTCGTCCTCGTCGTCGTCTTCTTCGCTCTCTGTTTCGTCTTTCGCGCTGGCGGCGGCCACGGGAGCGTCGGCGACGGGAGCGCTCGCGACGGCGGGAGCAGCGACGCTGATCGGCGCGACGGCGGTCTTCGCGACGGCCTCGCTCGGCTGCGCAGGCTGCGACTTGACGACGCCCTCCGGCAGCTCGCGCACCAACGTCTGATCGTCGTCACCCCACTCACCGTCGATCTCGTCGGTGGGGGGCGGGGGCTCCGATACGATCCTCTTCTTGTCTTCGTCGGTCATGATCTTCTCCGATCTCACGCCACCTCGGCCCACGCGGACGTGAGCACCTGATCAGGGCGGCCGCAGACGCTGGTCTGCACCACGTAGCGCCCGCCACCGACGTCGAAGCCCTGCGTCGAGAGCACGTCGCCGGGCCACACGGGCTTGCGAAATTGTACGCTGAAGCTCTTGAAGCGAGCCGGGTCACCCGCGCAGGCGTGCTCGAGGAGCGCGCGCCCGACGAAGCCGTAAGTGCACAGGCCATGCAGGATCGGGCCTTGTTCGAAGCCCGCGGCCAGCGCAAACGCCGGATCGGCGTGGAGCGGGTTCAAATCACCCGTCAGCCGGTAGAGCAGCGCTTGCTCCGGCGCTGTAGCTTGCTCCACGGAAAATGTTGGGCGCTCCGCCTGACCTTCGGCCAGCTTGGGGAGCTCCACCTTGGGCGGACGCGGACCGCCGAACCCGCCGGCGTCGCGGATGTAGAGCGTCCATTCGGTGTCGAAGCAGGGCTCGCCGTTCAGGGTGGTGCGCGTGCTGAGCACCACCTGCGCGAGCTTCTTCATGTCGTAAATGCCCTCGATTTTGCCGGTGCTGACGAGCGTGCCCTCGGCGGGCAGGGGACGGTGCACGCGCAGCGACTGGCCGCCGTGCACGAGGCGAGTCATGTCGGCCTGCGTCTTGACGAACAGCTGGCTCACGGGGCCGTACGAGGGGATGACCGCGAACGTGGGCAGCACGCGTGGCCCGCGCCCTTCGTACAGGTAGTCGAGCTCGTCCTTGGTGGCGCCGACTGCGAGCGCGTAGAGCGCCACTGCTTTCCAGTCGTAGGTAAAGCTGACAGGTTCCGTCTCGAAGCCGACTGTGGAAATATCCAAGGCCATGAACGCAGCCCTCGGGGCGCGCCACCGTTAACGCGCCCCCGGCTCCCGCGTCAACTCGCCATGGCCCCGCTCAATCACGCTTCCGGCTTGTTCGACGCGCTTGCGGCGATCTTTGCGGAAAATGGCGTGGATCTGCGCGCCTGGGCCCTGGGTTTGGCCCGCGTGACGCCCTCGGTCACGTTGGTGCCGGCCTTCGGGCTTGGCGCTGTGCCGGCCTCCACACGCCTCATGCTCGGGTTGGCGCTGGGGCTTTGCCTCGCGCCCGCGCTGGCGAGCCAAATGTCGCCGACGGGCTCGCTGCTCGTGGGCATGGCGCGTGAAGCCCTCGTCGGCCTCCCGGTGGCGCTGCTGGCTTCGCTCGCGATCTACACGGCAGCGATGGCGGGTGGATTGATCGACGACCTCCGCGGCGCTCGCGAGAGCGTGACGCTGCCGAGCTTGCCCGAGGCGTTGCCGCCGGTCGCGGTGCTGTTCGCGCTGCTCGGCTCGATCGCCTTTTTGGAGACGGGCGGCGCGGCGCGTGTGGTCGGCGCGCTCTCGACTCCGCTGCTCGCGGCGCGTTTCTCGTGGACGAACGTGGCACGAGCGCTCTCGGGGTCGGTCGAGCTGGCGTTCGCCATCGCGGCGCCGCTCGCGGTGGCGAGCGTCTTGGTCGAGACGAGTAGCGCGCTGATCGCGCGGGCGGCGACTCCGGCTTTCATCGGTCCGGTGCTCGCGCCGCTCAAATCGGTGCTGCTGCTCGGCGTGCTCACGCTCGTGCTCGAGCGGGTTGCCGAGCTGCTCGTGCTGCTGGCGGCCGCCGCGCCCTGAGGCGCCTCGAGCGCGCCGCGGCGCTCTGGTTCGGGCTCTCGGTTACAGCGGGATGCGGTAGGCGACGTTGAACCCGAGAGAGAAGACGGAGTTACGGCCGGTCACCGAAGCCTTGTCTTTCAGCGGATCGGTCGCCGGATCTTCGGGCAGGAACCAATTCCCGAAGCGCAGTGAGCCGCCCACCGACCAGTTCCTGGAAAGCTCGTAGGCGCCGCCCAGCGCGAGCCCGAGCGTGCCACCCTCGGTGCGGATCACGACGCCGGAGGGGCCGATCAACGGCTTGTCGTAGGCGTCGACGACCTTGAAGCGATCACTGACCACGACCAAGCCGCCCGTGAGGCCCACCCACAGCTCCGTCTTCTCGCCGACGTAAGGGTAATAGCGAAGCATACCCTCCAGCGTGAGGTACTTGCGGCTGTGATCGCGCTGGATGTCCGTCGATTCGCGCTGCTGCGGTGCGTCGGTCGTCGGAATCAACCCGAGCAGCAGACCAGCTCCGAAGGCGAGGCGCAGATTTTGCCGATAGAGCTGCCAGGCGTCGAGCTCGAAGCTCGTGTCCCCCGCCTTGCAGCCGCCCGAGCTGCACACGTTGGCGCCCGGTAGGGTGAGCCAGCCAAAGCCGGCCTCGGCCATGCCCGTCGGGCGATCGAGCGCGCGAAAGCCGCTGATCACGCGGGGCTCGCTCAAATCGGGCTCCGCGGAGGCTGCGACGCACGGCAGTAGCAGCCCGGCCGACAACGCGCAGGCGCGCAGGCCGGCCGTGCGAGTCACGAGCGCTGCCCCCCCAGCAGTGGCGCGGTGATGCTGGTGTCTTGGCGGCCCCCGAACATGCACGAGGTCAGCTCCGCGCCGAACGTGCGGGCGTTGGCAGAGCGCTGCAGCGGATCTTTGGCCAGGTTTTTGGCGAGCAAATCGGCGAGCGCAGGCGGCGCGTCGCGGCCCGCGCCGACGCTGCGTAGATCCGGTGGGGTGGCGGTGACCTGCTGCACCAGGATCGAGACCGCGCTCGAGCCATCGAAGGGAGTGCGCCCCGTGAGACACTGAAACAGCAGCGTCGCGATCGCGTACACATCCGCTTCGGGGCCGACGCTGCCGCCCTGCGCTGCTTCGGGTGCGATGTAGCGGGCGGTGCCGAGCACGGCTCCGTCGCGCGTGGCGAAGTCAGGATCCGCGCCGGCGCGGGCCATGCCGAAATCCAGCACCTTGACGAAGTCGCTGTCGGGCCCGCGCCGCACGAGCATGATGTTGTCCGGCTTCAAGTCCCGGTGCACGATGCCGAGCGAGTGCGCTTCGCCGATGGCGTCACAAATCTGCTGGACGACGTGCACCGAGCGCACCAGCCCGAGCGCGCCCCCGCTCACCAGTAGCGCGGAGGTCAAGGACACGCCCTCCAAGTATTCGAGGACGATGAACGGCTCAGCGCCCTCGCGTCCACCGGCGGCGTCGACGTGGCCGAGCATCCGCACTTCTCCGATGTTGGGGTGTCGCAGGCGAGCGCCGATGGTGGCTTCGCGGCGTAGGCGCGCGCTAGCGCTCTCGTCGCGCAGCAGCTCTCGATGCAAGATCTTGAGCGCGACGGGGCGGTCGACGCCGAGCTGCTGCGCGAGGTAAACGCGCGCCATGGCGCCGACGCCGAGCAGTCGCTCCACGCGGAACTGACCTGCGATGACGCGGCCGACATACCGGTCAGTTACGATGTTTTCGTGCTCGGGGCCCGTTGGAGCGCCGTCTTTCGGGCAGAACAGAACGGCTGCGCCGTAGTGCTCGCCGCAGCTTACGCAGCGACGGCCGGTTCCGCCATGGGCTGTCATTGAAATGCCCAAGTTAGCATCGCCAACGGCCTATTGGTCATGTACGCTGCGCCCCCTTCATGACGGACGAAAACCCCAGCAATTCCCCGCCCGGCGAGCCGCCTTTGGCTGCGCGTCCGGAAGGGGCTGCGGGGGGGTACCAGGTCGTCCTGCCGACGTTCGAGGGCCCGCTCGACCTGCTGCTGCACCTCATCGAGCAGCACGAGCTCGACATCCGCGACATCCCGATCGCGTTCGTGGCGGCCAAGTACGTCGAATACATCAAGTTGATGGATGAGCTGAACATCGACGTCGCGAGTGAGTACCTCGTGATGGCCGCGACGCTCACTCACATCAAGAGCAAGATGCTCTTGCCGGTGCCACCGGCCGATCAAGAAGACGACGACGAGGACGCGCTCGATCCGCGCGCCGAGCTGGTGCGACGCCTGCTCGAGTACCAGAAGTACAAGCAAGCCGCGGAGCAGCTGGGTGGCGGTGACGTATTGGGGCGTGACGTCTTTGCGCGCGGTCTGCCGGCGCCGAGCGTCGAGGGGCCTGCGCCGCTCGCGGGCCTGAGCTTGTTCAAGCTCCTCGATGCATTCCAAAGTGTGCTCTCGCGGGCGACGATCAAGGTCGATCACCAGATCAACCTCGAGCGTTTTTCGATCACGGATCGCATCAATCAACTGGTCGATCTGCTGCAGCTGCACAAGAAGTGCACCTTCGAGCAGCTCTTCGAAGGGGCAACGTCGCGCGCGGACCTGATTGTCACCTTCCTCGCCTTGCTCGAGATGACGCGCCTGCGCATGACGCGGCTCGAGCAGACCGGGCCGCTCGAGCCGATCATCGTCGAGCTGGCGTTGGTCGACGCGGGGGTGCTCGAGGAAGCACAACAATCGGCGGAAGCCAGCTTTCGACCGCGCGAGCCTGACGAGGGAGAGCTGGACAACGAGCCCGATTCGGACGAAGAAAACGCGCTGGCAGCCGGCCGCAGCGAGCAGGTGGCGCGGCCGTCCGACGACGATTTGCCCAATTTTGGCGACGACAGCGAGAGCGACGACAGCGAGAGCGACGACAGCGAGAGTGAGAGCGACCGCGACGGCGAGCAAGACACGCACGACGACGCAGAGCACGACGATGCGAAGCGCGACGACGCAGAGCACGACGACGCGAAAGACGAAGAGCCCTGAGCTCTCAGCAGCAAGCGAACATGGCAGCGAAGAAGCGACCCGAGCCCCAGGCGCCCGCCGCGAGCGGCAACCCCAAACAGTCTAAATCTGCAGCGAAGCCCGCCAGCCCACCCGCTCGCGTAGCGAAGGGCAAGAAGGCCTCGGCGCAAGGCAACACCAAAGCCGCGCCAGCTGCGAAGGCGACGCAGAAGGCGGCCAGCGAGACCGCGAAGGATACGGCCGGGAAAGCAGCCGGAACGTCCGCACTCGCGAAGGGCGTCAAGGCAGCCGCGAAGGGCGTCAAGGCAGCCGCGAAGGGCGCCAAGGCAGCCGCGAAGGGCGCCAAGGCAGCCACGAAGCCCGCGAGCGAGGCCGCGCCGAGCGGGAAGACGGCGAGTAGCGCGCGCGCGGAGACGGCAAAGCAGACGTCCAAGAAGGCCGCGATGCCCAAGTCCGCGAAGGCGGCAAAGAAGACGGCCGCCGCCAAGACGGCGAAGAAGACGGCGAGCGAAACGGCGTCTCCGGCGAGGACGCCCAAGAAGGCGCCGAAGCAGACGGCGACAGGAGCGGGGAAGAAGCCGGCGAGCAAGGCCGCCAAGAAATCGGCGCGAAGCGCCGACCCCGCGAAGAAGGCCGAGGCTGCGGCTCAGCAAGCGGCCAAGCGCGAGGCTCTACGCCAGAAGGCGGACGCCAAGAAGCAGAAGGCGGAGGCCCTCAAGCAGAAGAAGGCGCTCGCGAAGGCCAAAGCGCTCGAGAAGAAGCAGCGTCAGGCCGAAGCCAAGGCGAAGGCCAAAGCGGCAGCCAAGGCCCGGGCCGAAGCGCTAAAGCTGAAGAAGGCCGAAGCCAAGGCCAAAGCCGAGGCCAAAAAGCAAGCCGAGAAGGAAGCGAAGGCGAGGGCAGCCGAGAAAGCCAAGGCCAAGGCCGAGGCCAAGGCGCAGGCCGCGGCGATCGCGAAAGCGAAAGCCGACGAGAAGGCGAGGCTCAAAGCCGAGCGCGACGAGCAAGCTCGCCTGGAGGCCGAGGAGAAGGCCAGGGTGCGCGCTGCCGCGGCTGAAGAGAAGCGCGCACGCGAGGAAGAGAAGCTGCGCATTCGCACCGACGCCGAGGCCAAGCGGGTCGAGAGGGATCGCGAGCGACAGGCGGCGGCCCGCGCTCGTCGCCTGAGCGGCAGCGGCCTTGGGGCGCCTCCCGAGCCCAGCGGCAGCGAAAATTTGGCGGACTCGGCCGGGAGCGGGGAGGAATCGCGCGACGGTGAGCCGGTCGCCGATGAACAGCTCGGCGATGATGGAGCGAGCGGAGCGTCGGAGGCGGCGTCGGAGGACGATCCGCACCGCGACCTGCTGGGCGAAGGTGCGCCCACCGGCCTGGAGAACCGCGTCGAGGACACGACGAGTTACCTGAAAGGCCTGGTCGAGGCGTTGATTTTCGTCTCTGACCGCCCGCTCGAGCTGAAGGATGTGGCCCGCGCCGCGAAGATCGACAAGAAGCGCGCGCAAGAGCTGATCGAAGAGCTTCAGAAAGAGTATACGACGCGCGGCGTGAAGCTCGATGAGGTCGCGACGGGCTATGCCTTTCGCACCAATCCGGAGTACGGCGAGTATGTTCGCGGCTACTTGTCGTTGAAGCCGGTGAGGCTGAGCCGCGCGCAGCTGGAGACGCTGGCAATCATCGCCTACCGTCAGCCCATCACGCGCCCGGAGATCGACGACATCCGCGGTGTCGATTCGGGTCCGGTGCTCAAGGGGCTCCTGGAGCGCGACCTGATCCGCATCCTGGGCAAGAAGGACGAGGCGGGGCGGCCGATGCTTTACGGAACGACGCCGAGCTTCATGGAAGTGTTCAGCCTGAAGTCGCTGCGCGACTTGCCGACGCTGAAGGAGTTCACGGAGCTGAGCGAAGAGTCGCGCGAAGCCTTCGAGACCGAGATCGGTGAAGCGGCGCCCGAAGGTCCGATTTCGCTCACGCCCGAGGGCGAAGACACCCCCAGCGAGGCCCCCGGCCCTGAGAGTGACGGCGACGAAACTGGCGAGAGTGGGGAGGCCGCCGACGCCGCGCCGAGTGACGATGCTGCGACCGAGCCGGGCCAGACTGGTGCCGACGCCGAAGCGGAGGATCCGTCGGAGGGCGACGACGACGAGTCGGACGACGACGACGACGATGAGTCAGACGACGACGATGACGACAACGACGACGAGTCGGACGATGACGACGATGAGTCGGATGATGATGACGAGTCGGACGACGACAACGACGACAACGCCAAGTCGGAGGTAGCGAAGTCGGACGACGATGACGAATCAAACGACGACGACGACTCGGACGACGACGACGACGACGAATCGGACGACGACGAATCCGACAGCAAGCCCCCGTCCGATGATGCATCCGCGTCAGACGACGACGAGTCGGACGACGACGATGACGATGACGACGATGACGACGACGACGATGACGACGATGACGACGATGACGACGATGACGACGACGACGACGACGACGACGACGACGAATAAGCCGTCATCGGTGGCCGGCAGGGCGCAAGGCTCTGCCGGCTTCGCCGGTCACGTCTTCGAGTCGTCGAACTTGTCGGCGAGCTTGCTGACTTGGTCGTAAAGCGCCGGGTGGAGCGCGAGCTTCTTGACGATTGCCCAGAACGCGGGGTCGGCGAGGCGATCCGTCGGGGCGACGGCCTTGCCCTTGGCAGACTTGACGATGGCGGACGGCCCCTTCTCGCGGAGCCCCCGCAATTGATCGACGAAGCGCTTGGTCGGGAACAGCTCCCCCGCTTCCCAAGCAAGCACTTCTTTCTGCTCGATACCCAGCGTGGTGGCCAGATCGCGCGCCGTGCAGCCTAGCTCTTTCCGCAGCTGTTTGATGTCGTCAGGGCTCACGGAAAGGCTTCATACCATTTTTTCGCAACTCACTTCGCGCGCTGCCCGACTAGCCCGGCATGAGGCGGACTGCGCTAGCGGCGTGCTTGAGCTGGTGGGGGCTCACGGCGGCCTGCTCCGAGCCGTCTCTCGAGCTCCCGGTCCACGCGCGAGACGCGCTCTCGGTCACGCTCGAGCCACCGGAGAGTGAAGCGGGCGCTCCGCGGCTATTTCGCGCGCAGATTGACGGCGCTGACGGCGGCGCCGAGCCGTGGCTCTTTCGCGACGAGCTTTCGAAGTATCACGAACGGGCGCTGGGGCGCGGCGAGGTATCGGGCCCGCTGCGTGAGCGAGCCGTGCCGCTCCGCTATTGGCGTGACTCGGGCCATCTCTGGCTCCAGCCGCTCACGCTGCTCGAGCCTGGCGCGCGGTATACGCTCGCGCTCACCGGCCAGGGCGCGCTGCGGGCGCTCGTAGCCAGTGGCGCGGACGTGCCGATTCTAGAGCGAATTTTCCCGAGCGCGGGCGTGCCGCTCGCGCGCGTTCTCGTGCTGTGCGGTTCGCCAAGCGAGGTCGCCGCGGCGGAGATTGAGCTTCAGCCGGGCCGTGTGCTGGCGACGGTGACGCCAGGTGTCTTCGGGACGCCGCGCGCCGGCTGCTTGTCGCTGGAGGTGGTCGGGGCGGGGCTCGCGGCTGCCGCGGTGGCGCCGCCCGCGCTCTCTGGCGCTCTCTCCGATCCGTCGCCGTTCGCCGCGGGCTCATCCGCTGCCGCTCGGCCCGAATGCTCGGGAGCACCGCTCGCACACGGCTGCCTCGAGGTGCTGGACGATCGCCTGCTCGTGACGGCGCCTGTCGACAGCCTGTGGCTGCTCGAGGAGCCGGCTGCGGCGCTGGTAGTTCGCGCTCACGTGCGCACGGAGCTGCGGCGCGGGCTGCTGCCAGCGTCCCCCGTGCGCCTCGTCGGCAGGTGCATCGCTGCGAGCGGTGAGCAGTTGGCGTTCGACGTAGAGCTCGAAACCGGCGCCGCCCGGCGGCACCTCATACTGAACGAGGTCCTGGCGAACCCGCGCGGCGCCGAGCCCCAAAGTGAATGGATCGAGCTGCTCAACGACTCCGAGCAGCCCGCGTCGCTCGCGGGCTCGTGGCTCGAAGATGGCGAAGGCCGCGTGCCGCTGCCGCCCGAGCTGCTCGCGCCAGGAGAGCTCGTGCTGCTCGCGGCGTCAGGCTGGCGCAGCTCCGGGCTCGACGTCCCCGTCGCGGCTGGAGCGCGAGTGCTCGAGCTGCCGAGCCTGAGCGCGCGCGGCTTGAGCAACGGCGGTGAAGCGCTGCTGCTCGCCGGCCCAGAGGGGGTCGTGTCGCGTTTTCCCCAGCTCGCAGCGCCTCAGGCCGGACGCAGCGTGGCGCGGCGCTTTCCCAGCTCAGCCGACGACGACCCAGCTGCTTTCTCGCTCCACGGCGCGCCCGGAGCGTCGCCGGGTGCACCGAATCATTTCGACGACTAGGGCGCGTCCCTGAATTGGGATTGCTCGCGCGTGCCCGTAAACGTGCCCGTGCCCGTGCCCGACGGTCCGTGAGGGGTCGTTGGGCCCGTTTGTTGGTAGGCCCAGGTTTGTGGCGCGGGCCAGGCGCGCGCACGCCGC
>JAEYWK010000054.1 GCA_023431345.1 Pseudomonadota bacterium | reverse complement strand
TGCCAGGCACGCGCCACAAACCCCGGCCTACCAGCCCCGATACCGCCGACGGCAACTTACGGACCGTCGGGCACGGGCACGGGCACGGGCACGTTTACGCCGAGACCAGCAATTTAGGGACACTCCCTAGCCCGCGACGCGGGCGTCGCGCACCGCCGCCGCGGCTTGCCAGCCACGGATCCGACGGACCAGCTCCGCCACGACCCGCGGGTGATAAAGCAGCGAGTTGTGCGCGCAGCCCGCCACGCGCACGTGCTCCCCAGCGGCCAGGAAGGCACCCTGCGGCACGACGTGGTCCTCGATGCCGGAGATCGACAAATGGGGCACGACCAGCCGCGTCCGCGCGCCTTGCGCCAGGCGCGCGAGCAGCGGGCTGCCCGGCGCTATGTCCCGCCCGATCGGGGCGGGAAACAGCCGCGCGGGTCGGGTCCCCCCGAACGGGCTGCCGATCGACACCGTCTGCACGACGCGCGGATCGGAGCCGAGCTCCTGAATGAAGTAGCGCACCGCCACGCCGCCGATGCTGTGACCGATCAGGTGAATGCGGACGTCGCCGGTGATGGCGCGCACCGCTTGCGCGATCTCTCGCGCGATGCTGCGAATGCCAGGACCGGGGGCGTGCGTGAAGCTCGCGGCGACAGCGCCGGTCCGCGCCTCGAGCTCTCGACGTAGCGGCCGCAGCACGCCGGCGGTCGCAAACAAGCCGTGCACCAGCATGACCACGTCACGATCCGGCCGCACCCACATCGCCCTCACGCCGCGCACATCGCGGTAGATGAGCGTCGCTTGCCGCGCGATCGCAACTGCTTCGCGCCGAGCGGCTTCTAGCGAGCTGCGGACGTTGCTCTTCGGCTCGTCGCTCACGGCCCTGTTCTGATAGCTGCGGCGCCCTGGCTTGGGCAAGTTCGAGCCTTGATAAATGCTGGTCGGAGCGCGATCATGAGGACCATGGGGAAAAATTTCCAGCTCTCGTGCGCGTGGCTCTCGCTCGTCGCGAGCATGGGCTGCGTCGCCTGTGGAAGTGATGGCACGACCGACGCGGACAGCGCCGGCGGCAGTAGCAGCGCTGGCGGCGGCGGCAGCCCGGGGACGGCGGACGAGCCCAGCGGCGGTAGCGCGACCGCGGGCAGCGCAGGCAAGAGCGCGGCGGGGGCCAGCAGCGGCGGCGCCGGCAGCGGCAGCGGCGGCTCGGGCAGCGTCGGCGTACCCGGCAACCCCGGCGAGGTGGGCGGCTGCAAAATGTTCCCCGCAAACGACGACTGGAACCTCGACGTGTCGGGGCTCGACGTGGACGCAGCCTGGACTCAGAAGGTGCAAGCGTTGGTGGGCGACGCCAACATCCACCCCGACTACGGCTCCGACGGCGATGAGCTCTACGGCATCCCCATCAACGTGGTACCCGAAGACCAGCCGCTCACCCCCGTCACGTTCGACTGGTATCCGGAGGAGAGCGACGCGGGGCCGTATCCTTTTCCAGGCCCCGATGACGTGAGCATCGAGGGCAATAGCCCCGCCAGCTGCGACGGCGACTGCCATCTGCTCGTCGTGCAGCAGGGCACCTGCATGTTGTACGAGGGCTACGCTTGTGAGTACTCGAACGGCTGGCACTGCGGCAACGGCGCCAAGTGGGATTTGAACGAGGTCGGCTATGGACAGCGCCCCGACGGCTGGACGTCGGCGGACGCCGCGGGCCTCGCCATCGCGCCCGGCGTGCTGCGCTACGCGGAGGTACGCGCAGGTGAGGTCACGCACGCGCTGCGTTTCACCCTCGACTGCACGACGAACAAATACGTGAAGCCAGCCAGCCATTTCGCGGTCCCCGGCGGCTGCAACGCCGCCGACGGTCCACCGATGGGCACGCGCGTGAGGCTCAAGCAGAGCTTCGACATCTCGCGCTACAGCGAGAGCGCGCAGGTGGTGCTGCGCGGCATGAAGAAGTACGGCATGATTTTGGCGGACAACGGCTCTAGCTTCTACTTTCAAGGCGAAGCGAACGCCGGCTGGACCGAGGACGACATCGAGCCCCTGAAAAACGTGCCCGCCTCCGCTTTCGAAGTCGTCACCATGCCCCCGCTCATGCCCTAGGGCGTGGATCGCTCGCGCGTGCCCGTAAACGTTCCGTAAACGTGCCCGTGCCCGACGGTCCGCGAGGCGACGTTGGGCCCGTTCGTTTGTAGCCGAGGTTTGTGGCGCGGGCCTCAGAAACGGGCACGGGCACGTTTACGGCGAGACCAGCAATTCAGGGACGCGCCCCTGGTCCCCTCGCTTGCCCGTCAAAATCCCACGTCTGCCCGCTTCAAAGCCTCCGCGATCCGCTCCCTTCCCTGCGCCCCCTCGAGCCGCTCGACGACTCGCCCCCTCCTGTCGAGCACGATCAGCGTGGGAACCCCCAAGATCCGCCCCAGCTCACTCTCCCCCGCCATGAGCGTCGAGCTCGCCATCGCTACTGGCAGCTCCAGCCCGAGGGAATCCGCCCACACCTGCGCCAACGCCGCGGCCCGCGGGGCCTCCATCATGACGATGGCCGCGTTCGCGCGCGGCTTGTGACGATGCACCACGTCACGCAGCATCTGTGCTTCGGCTTGCGACGGCAGATCATACGTCGTGACGAACAAGAGCGCCGTCGAACGCCCGCGCGTCGTGTCGCTCGACAGCTCGCCGCCTTGGATGGTGCCGAACGTGAACTGTACGGGTTCCCCGGTGGCCGTCTGCGGACTCTCGATCGGCTCGCGCTCGGCGCGGAGGCAGGCGCCGAGCGCCAACAAAGCAAACAGCGATGCGCGGGCGAGCTTCACGGAGCCGGCGACGAGGGCGGAGGCGGCGTGGAGCCGCCGACGTTGGGCCCGAACAAATCTGCGAAGACGCGCAGTGCTTCGGGCAGCTCACGTCCACTGCGGCGCTGCGATAGCACCGCGTGCGACAGCTCGTCGATGAGCGCCTTGAGCGGCGTGCGCTCGAGCACGGCGCCCTCGAGCTCATGGCCCGGCCGCGGAGCGCGCGTCAGCTCGACGATCGGATCGTGCCTAACCCAGGAAAAGCCTCGCTCGGGCCAGTACGCGCAGGCCAGAACCTGCACGAAATCGAGGTAGAGCGGCACGATGATGGTGGCGATGCGCACGCCGTCGGGGCGGCGCGCAGCGAGCGCCTGCACGGCGGCTCGGGGCGTGGCGTCTTCTTCCGTGGGGCCGATGGCGAAGGTGATGCGCTCGCGGCGCTCGGGATCCGACTCCACCGCCAGCAGCGGCGCGTACACGGCGATGCGTGGCACGTTCAGGCGCACCGAGTCTTGCTCGAGCGCGTTGAGCCAGGAGGTTCGCCCTTTGGCGTCGAGCTCTCGATACGCGATCGCCGCCGCCAACGCGGCTTCCGCGTCGGTCGCGAGCGCGCCCAGCCATTCGCACCACGCGTCGACCGCGCGAGCGTCGTTGCTACGACCGTCTTCCGGGAGAGGAGTGCGATCGGCAGGCGACGCAGCCAGCTTGCCCAACACGGGCGACTCGGGCGGCGGATGACCCACGATGCGCCGGAAGCTAAAGCATCAGGGCACGGCCGGCAACGGTAAGCGGCTCACTTGCGCGTGCAATTCCGACTCGAGATCTGCGAGTAATTCATCGAGCTCACGCTCTCGCGACAGCGGCGCTGCAATGATCAGCTCACCGCCGCGTTCCGCGAACAACGCGCCCAGTCCTTCGCTGGCTTCGAAGATCCCCTTGACGAACACGACGTCCTTGTCCCGCACCAAAACTTTGCGGGAAACGAGGTCATGATCGATGAGCGCGGTTACGGGCACGGCCGCTTCGCATAGCTCGAACCCGGGCGCAGGACCAGCGTCGCGACGCCGTCCGAGCGGTTCGCTGCGCGAACGGGGCTTTCGGCCCCGATGCCGACGGGGCTCGGGCCCCGCGGTCTGCTAGCCTTCGGGGCGTGCCTGCCCGCTCTCCTGAAGCGCCCGTCCTCAACGTGCTGGACCTGCCCGAGCTCGACAAGAGCGAGGACACGGACGACGTCGATGTCGGCGCGTTCGAGCTGAGCATGGGCGAAGAGCTCGAGCTCGATGAAGACGAGCACAAGGTCGACGCCTTCCAAGTCGATATCGTGGAGCTCGACGACCCCGGCGAAAACGAAGCCGCGAGCGATCTCGACATCGGCAGCCAGCTGCTCGACGCGCTGCCCGAATCAGCGCTCGATGGCGAGCTGGAGCCGCCGCCGACGCCGCAAGAAGGCGATTTGGACGCGCACCTCGACGAGCCGCTCGAGAGCGACGAGCCGAGCAGCGACGTGGAGCTCGGCGACGACGGGCTCGAAGACCTGCCGCAGCTCCTGAACGAAGAAGGCGATGGTGACGCAGGGCCCGAAATCGAGCGGGCGTTCTTGCCGAGCGCGCCCGAAGGCGACCTCGCCGAAGGCCCCGTGTACGAGGCCGATTGGCTGCTGCTCGGCACCGCCGCCACCGCGCTCGCAGCGGCGCGAGGCGGCGTGCTCGCCGCCGCCGAGCATCTGATGCGCTTCGGCGACGAGCGGCAGAGCCTGGCGCTGCCCGCCGGCGCGCGCGCCACGTCGATCGCAGAGCTGACGTCGGGCAACGTGCTGCTCACCACCCCGCGCGGACTGATCGAGCTCACGCCGGGCGGGGCGGCTTCGCTGCTCGAGCCCCCCGAGCTGGCTCGCGCTGCGGGCGCCGAGCTCGTCGAGCTGTGGGCCACGCGCGGCGAGCCCGGCTTGTGGGCGCGCCTCTCGAGTGGCGCGCTCTTGCGCCAGCGCGGGTCGGCTTGGGAGCGCCACGAAACCTTCGGTCACGTGCGCTCGCTGACGGGTCGAGACAGCGACGTCACGCTGCTCGTGCTCGGGGATCGCCCCGCGCTGCAGCTTTCGCGCGACGCCGGTAGCAGCTTCCACGAGCGGCCTCTGCCGGAGCCGGCCCGCACGGTGGCGCTCGGTCAAGCCCCCGCCTGCGTGGCGCGCGGCTCCGTGATCGCGGTGTTCGACGCAGAGCGCGGCCTGGCGGTTTCTAGCGACAGCGGAGCCAGCTTTCGCATGGTCACGGGCGCCGTCAACGTCACGGCGGTGGCGATCGGCGACGATGCCGAGGCCGGGCGCGTCTTTGCGGCGCTCTACCGCGAAGGGCGTGACGCGAGCGTGCTCATCGCGGTCGACGCCGAGCGCGCGCAAGCAGAGCGCCTGGAGGCAGAGCGCATCGCCGAGCTGAGCGGCGCGGCCGACGAAGACACGGAAGAGACCGGACGCACTCAAGCGTTGTTGTTCATCGATGGTCAGCTCTGGGCTGCCGGCGGATACGGCCTCGCTAAGCTCACGAAAGCGCGTTGAGCGGCCGGGCGGCGTGAACTTGGCCGTCGAAACCCGCGGCTGGTACGGGTAAATCGTGGCGATAGTCGTTCAAAAATACGGCGGCTCCTCCGTCGCCGATCTGGAAAAGCTCTCGCGCGTCGCCGACTGGGTGGTGGCGACCAAGCGCGCCGGCCACGCGGTGGTGGTGGTGGTGAGCGCGATGGGCAAGGCCACCGACGAGCTGCTCGGCCTCGCGCAGCGCGCCGCGCAGACCGGCGGCCCTGGCTGCGCGCCCGCGCGGCGAGAGCTCGACATGCTGCTCTCCGTCGGCGAGCGCACGAGCATGGCGTTGCTGTCGATAGCCGTTCAAGCCCGGGGAGAAGCTGCGGTGAGCCTCACGGGCTCGCAGTCGGGTATCATCACGAACGATCGGCATTTCGACGCGCGCATCATCGAGGTCCGCCCCCATCGCATCGAGGACGAGCTGTATCACGGCAAGATCGTGATCGTGGCCGGCTACCAAGGCATGAGCTATCGCCGCGAGATCACGACTCTCGGGCGGGGCGGCTCCGACACGACGGCGGTGGCGCTGGCGGCCGCGCTCTCCGCCGAGCGCTGCGAGATCTACAGCGACGTCGACGGCGTTTACTCTGCCGACCCGCGCCGCGTGAGCGAAGCTCGGCACCTCCCCGAGCTCGATTTCGCGACCATGCAGGAGATGGCCGAGAGCGGGGCGAAGGTGCTGTGCGCTCGCGCCGTGGAGTGGGCAAAGCAGCAAAACATCGCGATCCTCGCCAGAAAGACCGCGGATTTCAGCGCTCACGGTGCCGGTCGGGAGACGCGCATCTCGGCGGAGGCGAGCGCCGCCGCGCGCGCCGTCGTCGTGGACGCAAACGTGGCGCTGCTACGCGCCCCCGCGAGCTCGGCGAAGGCGCTGCTGGGTGCGCTGACAGAGCTCGAGCTCCCGCTGCGCGACTGCGTGCTCCACGGCGGAAACCTCTTGGTGTGTTTGCCGCTGTCCGGGGCGCCGAGCGCCGAGGCTGCCCTGCAGCAGCTCGCGCAGCAGGTGCCGGGCGTCACCATCCAGCGCGACGTCGGCACCCTGAGTCACGTGGGGGTGGGCGTCGGCGCGGAAGCGCACGAGCTCGCGGCGCTGCTGGGCGAGCTCGCCATCGAGCCGGAGCTGGTCGTCGCGACGCCGCTGCGCGTCACCGCCCTCCTGCCGCTAGCCGCGCTGTCCGTGGCCGAGCGCGGCCTTCACGCGCGCCTCGCCGCTTGAAGGGGTCGCGTCCGGGCGGCGCTAACGGCGCTGAGCGTCGACGGCTTCGGCGGCGAGCCGGTACTCGGCGGCCAGCTGCGCGTCTTGCGGCTGAAGCCGCAGCGCCAGCGCCAGGTGTCGCTCCGCCAGGTTCGCGTCGCGGCGCTCGGCGAGCTCGAAGCGCGCGGCTTCGCGCAGCCTCGCGACCGTCTCTTTCCCCGTAGAGCCCGAGAGCTCGATCACCTCGCGCAGGCGCGCGTAGGCCTGCGAAGCGCCCACGCGGTCGCCGATGCGGCTCCGATACAGGCCTTCCAAGTAGCGCGCCTCCTCCGCTTCGCGCGCTTCGGCCGGCACCTGGCGCGCCCGCGCGATGGCCTGCGGCAAATCCTGCAGGTGCGATGCCATGAGCCGCGCTAGCTGCAGGAGCGCCTGCGCGTCGGGCGCGCCGCGCTTTTCGGACAGCGTGATGGCGCGCTCGAACAGCGCGATGGCGCGAGCCGTGAGCCCGGCTTCGAGCAGGGCGCGGCCGAGGCCAACCGTCGCGACCGCGTCGTCGGGAGCGTAGCGCAGCGCGCGCTCGAAAGCGCGTCCCGCCTCCTTGACGTAGCCGGCCGCGAGCAAGCTGCGCGCGGCGAGCAAACACACGGCGTGCCGCTCTGCGCTGCCGTTCGCCATCGCCTCGAGGTGCTCGGCGTCCGACAGCGCGCCCTGCACGTCTCCGCGCTCGAGACGCGCGATCAGCCTCGAGCGGTGTGGCTTCGCGAGCGTCGGGGCGGCCGCGACGGCGCGGTCGAGGTAACGCAGCGCCTGAGAGCGCTCAGCGACGCTGGCCGCGCGCGCCAGCAGCAGGGCGCCCAGGGGCGGGTAAGCTTCATCGCCAGCCGCCTGCTCCAGCGCCGCGAGCGCAGACGCGCGATCACCGCTCGCCAAGAGCAGCTCCGCTCCCACCCCGCCCGCCGCCGCCGCCGGCAGCGACTCGACCAGTAGCCCCAAGGCGGCCTCGGCGCGCCCGGGGACGGCCGCGTCGAGCTCGCAAATCGCGCGCACGATCTCGGGATGGCGCGGCGCCTGCTCCAGCGCTTCCAGCAGCTGTTCGCGGGCTTCATCGAGCCTCGACTCGCAGAGCGCGTCGTCGGCGGCGCGCGTGAGGCGCGACAGAGCGAGCGCTCGCGCGCTCTCGTCGCTGACGGCGGCGGGCGGGAACGTGGCGTCGAGCGCCACCACCAGCTCGTCGAGCTCCTGCGCCAGCTCACCGAAGCTCACGGCCGCCGAGGTCGGGACGCGCGCCCCGACCGCGGGGAGCAGCGCACGGCCGATGCGCGCGCCCACGTCGTCGACCCTCAGCACCCGGCCTTCGCGCTTGCCGATCCCGGCGAGCACGGCGTCGCAGGCGCGAAGCGCGACGCCCAGCGCCGGCCCCTCGAGCCCAACGCCACGCGCGCGCGCGACCACGAAGCGCGCCGAGCCGCGATCGGCGGCCCACAACAGGTCGAACGCCAGCGCGGCTTGCTCCGCTACCAGCCCCACCCCGATGCCGCCGGCGATGCTCCACATCGAGAGCGGCTTCACGAGCGGTCCGAACGGCTCGAGCACCCGCTGGCTGGCGAAGCGCGCCAAGTCTCCCAGCCGGAGCTTCAAGACCAGCTCTTGCAGGTCACCGCGCCGGCTGCGAAAGCGAGGGACGCCGCCCGAGAGGTCGACCGGAAAGCGCAGGCCCGCGAAGGTGAGCGAGAGCCGCTCCACGCTCAGCGGGCCAATCTCGATTGGCTCGTACAGCTCCATCCCGAGCGCGCCGCGCGTCACCGTCAGGCGCAGCGGCACCCGAGGATCCTCGGGCGGACCGACGAGCGGCTCGGCGCTCGCGCCCCGGCGCGGAGGAACGGTGGAGGGACGGACGGGCGAGCCCACTTCGGGCGGAAATCGTAACAGCCCCCGGGGCTCCTTGAACAATTTCCGCGCAATTGCCGCCGCGCGCGGCTTCCTTACCCCTCAATCGGGGGAGGTCGAGCCCGAGTCGGCCTTCTTCCGCATCTTCTTCAATAGCTCGGCGAAGCCGCTCTTCTTGATGATGCGGTTGAAGCTGGTGCGGTAGTTCCTCACCATGCTGGAGCCCTCGGTCACCACGTCGACGATGCGCTGGCCGCCGCCCACGCTGCGCACGACGTAGTCGATGCTCAGCGGCTCCTGCCGGGCGTCTTTGGTGCTGGTGGCGATGGTGCGAACCACCTCCCCCTGGACGCCCTTCTCGACGCCCTTGTAGGCCACGTCGTAACCCAGCGTCTGCTTCAAGCTCTTTCGGTAGCTGGCGCGCACCAACCTCGCCAGCAGGCCGGTAAACTCCTCGCGCTCGGCGTCAGTGCGACCGGCCCAGTGCTCACCGAGCGCGGCCTCGGCGAGCACGCGGTAGTCGAGCAGCTGGTCGAACACCTTGTCGACCTCGGCCTCTTTGCCCTGCTTCACGAGCTTGGTGAGCTCCGCCTGCTTGGCTTTGACGAAGTCTTCTGCGGACGCGCCGGCCCAGGCCAGGGGCGAGGCGGCGAGGACCGCGGAGGCAAGCGACAGGTTCAGGAGGTGGCGGCGGGTGATCACGTTGTTCCTCGACAGGTTTGGGTTCGCTCAGGGTTATACGCAAGCCCCGGGCCGAAACTTTCTCCGCCTCGTCGCCCGACCGAAAGAATCTTTATTTTTGATAGATTACAAATAGTTAACCAGTACACCAGCTGGCCCCGCCGCGCCTGGCGAGCTCCGGGAAACCTCGCCCGTGTGACGCCCATGCCGCCAAACCGAAGCCGCCCGTTCACACTCCCCTTCCGCCCTTCTCCCCTGCCTGTAATCCCGCTCGCCTCGCTGAGCGCTTCTCGCTGGGCCTTTACGGAGCGGGGGGCATGGCCACTCGGAAGGTAGCGCCCCGGCCCGCTTCGCTCTTCACGTGGATCAAGAACCCGTGCTCGTCCGAGATGCGCTTGACCACCGCCAAGCCCACCCCCGAGCCCTGGCTCCGCGTCGTGAAGAACGCGTCGAACAGGCGGGGCATCTGCGCTTCGTCGATGCCCACGCCATGATCGATCACCGCTACCGAGACGCCGTCGTCACCGCGGCGGACCTCGACGGTGACCACGTCACCCGCGGCGCTCGCCTGCACCGCGTTGCGAACCAAGTTCCAAGTCAGCTGCCGCAGCTGCGCGCTGTCGGCGATGACGTGAGCCGGCTCCCCGTCGTGCGCGAACACCACGCCCACATCGGACGCGGCGCGCCCTGACTTCGACGCGAGCGCCACGACCTCCCGCGCGACCGTCGCGACGTCGACCCGCGCCAGCACCGGCTTGCGCGGCTTTGACAAGTCGACCATGTCGGTGACCAAGTCGTTCAGCCGGTTGGCTTCGCGCTGGATGATGTCGCAGAGCTGTCGCTCTTCGTCGTCGAGCCTTTGGCCCGAACGCAGCAGCTGTACCGAGCCGGCGATCGAGCCGAGCGGGTTACGGATCTCGTGGGCGAGGCCCGCTGCCAAGCGCCCGAGGGCGGCCATGCGCTCCGCCTGATCGGCGCGCTCGTTGGCCGCCACTAGCTCGCCCCCCGTCCAGCGCAGGCGCTCCGCGAGCGTGCCCGCCAGCAGCATCACCACCACCAGCACGAGCAGGTTGACGGTGACGTAGAACGACAGCTCCTCCGACGACGGCAGGTACAGCTTCGGGGGTTGATCCGGCGGCGGAAGCAGCCAGCTGCGCGCCAGCGCCGTCACCAGCGCGCCGTAGCAGATGCCCCCCGACACGGCGGCGACGCTGGCCCCGCGCAGGCCCGTGAGCGCCGCGCCGACCAAGCAGCTCAAGCCGTAGAACGAGGTCGCGCCGCTGGACGCGCCGCCCGTCAAGTACACGATGGCGGTCCAGGTCACCTGATCGAGCACGAGCTGCGCGTCGGCGACGAGGTCGAGCTGGCGCCCGCGACGCAGCAAGGCCGCGTACAGCGCCGTGAGCAAGAAGCCGCCGCTGAACGTGACGAGCCCTACGCGCAGCGAATAGAAGCGCGCCTCGTACTGACCGCCGAGGTAGAGCGACCCTACCAGCGCCAGCGCGACGCTCATGAACAGCAGCCGCGCGCCGGTGAGCCACGCTAGGCGCCGCGGCAGCGCGGAGGCGCCGACGATTTCCGGGATGCCGAGCTTGACCACGACGCTCGCCGCCGTGGCTCAGTCGGCCTTGATGTTGCCGGCCAGCGAGAAGATCGGCAGGTACATCGCGATCAGCACCACGCCGACCATACCGCCCACGCCGACCATCAAGATCGGCTCGAGCGCCGAGGTCAGCGCGGCCACCGCGACGTCGGTTTCTTCCTCGTAGAAGTCGGCGATCTTGTTGAGCATCTGATCGAGCGCGCCCGTCTGCTCGCCGACCGCGATCATCTGCACGACCATGTCCGGGAAGACGCCGGTGGCAGCCAGCGGCTCGGCCATGTTCTTACCTTCGCTGATCGACTGCCGCACCATCATGATGCCGCTCTCGATGACCACGTTACCCGAGGTTCGAGCGCAGATTTCGAGCGCGTCGAGGATGGGGACACCGGATTGCAGCAGCGTGCCGAGCGTGCGCGTGAAGCGCGCCACCGCGATCTTCCTGAGCACCTGCCCCATGACCGGCAAACGCAGGAACGTCTTGTGAAAGAAGCGCTTCCCGCGTGGCTGCCGGTTCACGTAAATCACGGTGGCGACGAGCGCGATCACGGCGACGATGGTGAACGGCAGGTAGCTGACGAAGCCGTTGGAGATAGCGATGAGCGCGCGCGTCAGGGCCGGCAGCGCCTCCCTGCCACCGCCGAACTCGGCGAACATGTTCTCGAACGCCGGGATCACGAACGTGAGCAGGACCGCCATCACACCGATCGCGATCACGATCACGACGGACGGATAGACCATGGCGCCGCGCACCTGGCGGATCAGCTTCTGGCGCTTCTCGAGGTAAATCGACAGGCGCCCCATGATGCTGTCCAAGATGCCGCCGACCTCGCCGGCGTGGACCAAGTTGGTGAACAGCTCGTCGAACACGCGCGGGTGCCGCTTCAGCGACTCGGAGAAGGTGGCGCCCTGCTCGACCGAGCTCTTGATGTCCTTCAGCACGCCCGCGAAGAACTTGTTGGTCTGCTGGTTGCTCAGGATGTCGAGGCACTGGATCAGCGGCAGGCCAGCGTCGATCATCGTGGCGAACAGGCGCGTGAAGGTGACGAGGTCCTTGGTGGGGACCGAGCCGCCGAGCTGCAGGCTCAGCAGGGAGCTCTTCTTCTTGACCTTGACCGGGCTCAGCTGTTGCTGACGGAGCTTGTTGGTGACGGCGTCTTCGCTGTCCGCCTCCATCACGCCCTTGCGCACCTCTCCCGAGCGTGCGCGGGCTTCCCATGTAAACTCAGCCATGAAGTTGTTTGCCTAGGCCTGCCACGTAAGAATAACGGCCTGCTTCGACCGCGGTCAAAAATCGACCGACGTTCGAGGCGCGACGCGCGCCGCGCTCGCGGCAAAGACGGCGCTCCCCGCATGGCTCATTACCCGGAAAACGCAGAAATAGCGCGAATCCTCGAGCGCCACGTGATCGAGGCGCAGGTAGCCCCCGCCGCCGCGGCCGGCTACATAAGCGTACGCGGCGACGGGGCGGTGGGAGCGACCGGCCAGCTCCCCGGCACGAGCTCGCAGGCGGAGCGCAGCGCGGCGACCAGCACCCTGTTCGACCTCGCCTCGGTGAGTAAGCCGATCGTCGCCTGCACCCTGATGCGGCTGGTCACCCGGGGGCTGCTCGGGCTCGAAACGCCGCTCGGCGACGTGCTGCCGGAGGCGCGCCGAACGCCCTCCGAGCCGGTACCGCTCGAGTCGTTCCTCGCACACCGCGCCGGGCTCGACGGCCATCGCCCGCTGTTCGCGCCCGTGCTCGCCGCGTTGCCTTTCCAGCGCGCGCGAGCGCTGGAGGTCGCCGCTCGCGCCCGGCGCCCCGACTGCTCGGGGGAGCCCCCGGCGCAGGGCTTCCCGCCGCTCTACAGCGACCTCGGCTACTTGCTGCTGGGCGCCGCGATCGAAGCCGTCTTGCAGCGCCCGCTCGACAGCGTGATCCAGAGCGAGCTGTCGGAGCCGCTCGGGCTGGAGCTCGGCTCTGCGCGACAGCTGAGGTACAGGCGGCGTGATTTCGACGCCAGCGTCGCCCCCACCGAAACGGTGCGCGCGCGCGGCGGACAGGTGCGCGGCGTCGTGCACGACGAGAACGCGTGGGCGCTCGCCGGGCACGCGGCCTCCGGTCACGCCGGCATGTTCGGCACCGTGCACGATGTGCTGGGGCTCGGTGCGGCCCTGCTGCAAGCGCTCGCGGGGCAGAGCGCGTGGCTACCCGCGGGCGCCGTCGCGCGCCTGATCACGCCTCGTCCAGGAGGGACGCTACGCGCAGGCTTCGACGGCAAATCGGAGGCCGCCTCATCGGCCGGCTCGCGCGCGAGCGCGGGGGCTTTCGGTCACCTCGGCTTCACCGGCACGAGCCTCTGGTGCGACCCGACGGCCGGGGCAGCCACGGTGCTGCTCACCAATCGCGTCTGCCCCACCCGAGACAACCCGCGGATCCGAGCCGCGCGTCCGGCGGTGCACGACGCGCTGTTTTCCGCAGTGCGGCCGGTGTTGCCCGTCGCCCCCAACCCATGACAGGATCGGGCCCGTTCACTTGCGGTCGCTCCGTCACCGAGGTCCCTCGGGCTAGGCCGCAAATGAGCACGTAACAGGCGACCGTCCTGCATGTGGAAGCTCACCATCGAGGATGACCAGGCGAACCGAACGGTCGTCCCCCTCGCTCGAGACGAGTATTCGATCGGTCGGGGAGAGGACAACACCGTCAGGCTCACCGAGCGCAACATCTCGCGCCGCCACGCCCGGCTCGCGCGCGAGGCCGAGCGCTGGGTCGTGTTCGATGCGGGCAGCTACAACGGCTGCTACGTCAACGGCGCGCGGGTCAGCCAGCGCCAGGAGCTCGTCCACGGTGATCTCGTGCAGCTGGGCGACTACCGGCTCGAGCTGGTCGACGAGGCGGTCGAGCAAGCCCAAGCTGCGTTCGACAGCAAGGCGACCGTGCCCGCCGCGCCGCGCGCGCAATCTTTGCTAGGTCAGCCCGACCGCCTGGTGATGCTCGTCGGCCCCACGCCCGGCGCGGAATACGCGATCAACACCGGGCAGCGCCACGTGATCGGGCGCGGTGAAGAGTGTGACATCTCAGTCAACCATCCGTCCGTGAGCCGCGTGCACGCGGAGGTGCACGTGCTCGGTAACGGTCGCTACGAGCTGGTCGACCGGGAGAGCGCCAACGGGATCCGCGTCAACGGCGTCGAGCTGCCGCGCGGCTTGCTCGACGCGCGCGACATGGTCGAGCTGGGCGACGTGGTGTTCAAGTTCATTCCCGCCGGTGACGTCTACGTGCCCGGCGCGGAGGAGAGCCAGCAAATCTCCTCGCTCGGCGGCTTCGAGTCGTCATCGGGTGAAGCGCGCGGCATGGGCACGGGCGCCAAAGTGTTGATCGCGGTGGGGGCGGCCGCGCTGCTCGCCACGCTGGTGGTCGTGGCGGTGTCGCGAGGTGACGAGCCAGCCGACGTGAGCCTGAGCGCGCCCAAGAGCGAGCAGAAGGACGGCAGCGCGAAGCTGCTAGCCGACGCCAAGTCTTTGCTCGACCAGGGGGACGCCAGCGCCGCGCGTGCCAAGGCCAACCAGATCCCCGTCGACAGCAACCTGCGCGACACCCCCGAGTTTCGGGCGATTCAGTCCACCTGGGCCGATCAGCTGCTGACCCGGGCCGGTCAGGTCGAGGACTTGAGCGAGAAGCGCGAGCTGCTCGACCAGGTCGCGCGCGCGCCCGAGGTCGACTCGAGCCGGCGGCGCCGCGCCGCCAGCGACTTGGCCGCGATGGGCGGGGAGACGGTCGACGTCAGCCAGCTCCCCAGCGCGCCCCGCCTGCTCAAGAACACCGGCGGCGCCAGCGCGCGCCCCGCCGGCGACGGCGATCCCGCTGCGGCGCCCAAGGCGCCGGCCACCTTGGTGCGCAAAAATCCGTTCGATGATCCGGGCGCGGCCGAGATACCCGCGCCAGCCACCGAGCAAGGCGTGCCCGATCGGAGCAAGCTTTCGCAGGTGAAGAACCAGCTGCAAGCCAAGGCCCGCAGCGGAACCGCGAGCGACGCAGACCTCCAGCGGCTGCACGCGCTCTGTCGCACGCTCGGCGATGCCTCCTGCAGCAACTGAGCCGGTAGAAGGCGCGGCCGCGAGCAAGCCGCTTCAAGTGTTCGGCTCTCGACCGGTGCTGGCCGCGCTCGTGGTCAGCGCCCTCGCGCTCGTCTGCGAGCTCACCCCGGGCCTCGAGCGTCTGCGACTGTTCGGCAAGCGGCCCGTCGGTGAAGCCAAGGTCGCAGCGCCCGCGGCTCTGCCCAGCGCCGTGGTCGGAGAGAGCGAGCTGGGCCTCGAGACCACCGCGCAAAAGGCGCCCGGGGCGGCCGAGCTCTTGCCGGACGACGCGAAGGAGGCCAAAGCGCTGGAGCAAGCGCCGCCCGTGCCCTTGCTCGACCCCACCGGCAAGGCGCTCGACCATTTCTTCCGCGCCCTCCGCTCGACCGAGCAAAAACAGCCAGGGGCGATCACGCGCATCGCTCACTTCGGCGATTCGATCATCGTCAGCGACTACGTATCCGGCACGCTGCGGCGCAAGTTGCAGTCGACCTTCGGCGACGCCGGGCACGGCTTCGTGCTGATGGCCAACGCCTGGCCCGCGTATTTTCACAACGACGTGAGCCGCTACGCCACTGCGGGCTTCAACGTCAGCCGCATCGTTGGCCCCTATGCGGCGGACGGCTTCTACGGTCTCGGCGGCGTGTCGTTCAGCGCTCCGCCGAACGTGCTGTCGCGGGTCGGCACGGCCGAGAGCGGCGAATTCGGCCGGAACGTGAGCCGCTTCACCCTTTACTATCTGGAGCAGCCGAGCGGAGGCAGCCTCGAGCTGTCGGTCGACGGCGGAGCCGCGCAGGAGCTCTCGACGGCGGGGCCGGTCATCGCCAGCAAGACCCACACGCTCGAGGTTCCCGACGGCGCGCATCAGCTCAGCCTGCAAACCAAGCGCGGCACCTCGCGCCTGTTCGGCATCGTGCTCGAGCGCGACGGCCCCGGCGTCGTGCTCGACGCGCTCGGCGTGCAAGGCGCGCGCATTCGCTTCATGGACAAGCAAGACGATCGGCACTGGGCCGAGCAGCTGCAGCTTCGCGCGCCCAGCTTGCTGATCTACCAGTTCGGCGCCAACGAGAGCGCGGACGGCTTCTTGTACCCGATGGTCGACTACCATCGCACGATGCGCGACGTGCTCGAGCAAGGCAAACGCGCCCTGCCCGAGTCGTCGTGCCTGGTGATCGGCGCCATGGATCGCGCCGCCAAGGTGGGCGACGAGATCGTCAGTCTGCGGGTGATGCCTGACCTCTTGAAGAACCAGAAGCAGGCCGCGCTCGACGCGGGCTGCGCCTTCTTCGACACTTGGACGGCCATGGGCGGCCAGCGCTCCATGCCGCGCTGGGTCAAGAGAGGCCTCGGACAGGCTGATTTGACGCACCCCACCGGCGCCGGAGCCGAGATCATCGGCACCTGGATCTACCGAGCCCTGATGCAGAGCTACCAAGGCTACGGCAAGTCGCCGTGACCTGAAGCGTAGGCGTCCAGCAGCTTCTTACCGAGGGCCTGCCCGAGCTCTCGATAACCCTTGGGAGTTAAATGGAGCCGATCGAGCTGCGCGAGCCGCTCCTTGGCCTTCATGCCTCGCGCGAAGCTCCCCTCCCCGCCCATCAGCTGCTGCAAGCTGACGAAGCTGCAACCGTTCTCGCGCGCCGACGCTCGCAGCACCGCGTCCACCTGCGCCACGCGCGGCACCGAGCCCTCACCGAGCGGGGCGTCGGTCGGACCGAGCACCAAGCACGACGCCTGCGGGGCCGCGCCGCGCACGCGCCGCACGAGCTCGCTGAGTTGGCCCGCGTAGCGCTCGACCTTGAGCCGATCGAACACTTCGTTCGTGCCGTAGGCCACGACGAACAGCTCTGGTGCGCGGCGCGCCGCCTCCGCCACGAACGCGGCTTCGTTCCACGCGAGCGGCGTCTCGAGGCGCGCCCCGTCGATGCCCGAGGTGTCGACGACGACCCCCAGCTCCGCCGTTTTCTCGATAATCAAGCCGAAAAACCGCGGCGCGCCTGCGTGGGGACGCAGGGTCAGCACGCTGCCGAGCTTGTCCGTGAGCGTGAGGTGGCTGATGCCGGAGGTCGCGACGTCTTGGCTCTTGCTGGCGTCCACGCGCACGCGCTTACCGCCCAGCTCGAGCTCGTAGCTTGCGCCAGCCGGGAGCGTGTACGACAGCTCGAAGCGCGCCGGCTCCTCGGCGACGCCCGGCGCCCGCCCCGCCAGCTGCACGCGAAACGTCGCGCCGGGGCCGGGTACGGCTCGCGTGCCTCCGATCCCGAAGACGCCGTCGTCTTGCTGCGAGCGACGCGCGGGCGGATCCGGATCGATGTTCCATTGGCCCCCGCGAACGATCTTGAGACCGTCATGACGATACGGCTGGCTGCCGATGCGGACGAAGCCTGGGCCGCCGTCACCGAAGCGCTCGGCTAGCTGCGAGCGCACGCTGCCGCTCAAAAAATCCGCGTTGGTGTGGGAATCGCCGAGCCACAAGATGCGGACGTGCTGCGTGCGCGCGCCGCTCGAGAGCTGGCGCAGCGCGTCGAAGAAGGAGGCGAGGGGCCCTGGGCTCACGCCGGGCGCCGGCGCGGTGACGGCTGGGAGCGAGCCCGGCGCGGCGCTCGGGACGGGCGGCGGTGCGGGCGACGCGCTGACGGCCGCCGGGGCTCGCGGCGCCGCCGCGGCTTCGGCAAGAAGAAGCGGGGGCGGCTGCGGGCGTGCGCAGGTGAGCGCGAGGCAGGCGCCGAGCGACGCCCAGCCGCGTCTCACGCCACGACCTCGAACGGCGTCGTCACGCGGCGCTCGTCGAGGCGCCGCTCACGTATCAGCGCTTCGGTCTGCTGCAGCACCGCATCTAGGTAACCGAGCAGCGCCGGCGCCCGTAACCCCGCGCGCTCGAGCAAGCGATCACCGGCGCGCGCCTCGAGCTCCGGGCCTTCCGCCCACTCCGACAGCGCGCGCGAGCTCTGCTGCGACAACCAGAAGCCGGGATTGGTGAACAGCAGCCGCCCCAGCGAGCGGGCGTCGAACCCCTGCTCGAAGCGTTTGCCGAAGTACGTTCCCGCGCGCTCGAGCACTTGGGCCAGGGTCGGCGGCTCGGGATCGGCGAAATGGTACGTGTGGCCGCGCGTCCCGAGCACCGACACGGCATACAGCGCCTCTGCCACGAAATCGGCTGGGAGGGCCTGGACGGCGCGCTGCGCCCCAGGCGGCAGCGGCAGTGCTCCGTCCGCCGGAGCCGCCGCCACCAGCGCCAGCAGGCGGTGCAGCCCCGTCGGCCAGCTCGGCGCCCCCTCCTGGCGCACGCCCAAGACCTGCGGCGTTCGCACGATCGACAAGGGGATCTCCGAGAGCCGACGCCGGAGCACGGCCTCGGCGAGCGCGAGAGTCTCGGCGGCGGGGCTGCGGAAGGACTGGCCGATGGCGAGCTGGCTCTCGTCCGCGAGCCCCTGGTAGTCACCGAACACCGCGCCGCTCGACAAAAAAGTGACGTGCGACAGCCGCTCCGCCACCTTGGAGAGCTCGGCGACCTCGCGCGCGCCGCCCAGGTTCACGCGCAGACACAGATCACGCGGAGCTCGGGTGTCCGTCGTTTGGTAGAGGGAGAACCAGCGATCGACGCGCCGAGCCAGCTCGTCGTACACCTGCCGCGAGACGCCGAGATCGATCGCGCAGGGCTCGCCCGGGATCAGGCGCAGCTGCGCGCGGGGCAGCGCTGACTCCGCGAGCACGCGCGCGGAGGCTTCGAGCTCGCGTGGGGGCACGATCAGCCAAAGCTCGGCCGCCGGCTCGCGCGCGGCCAGCACGCTCACGAGCGCGCGAGCTCGGGCGGCGGGGAAGCCGGTGATGAGCAGCACCTCTCCCCCGAAATGCGCTCGAAGCTCGCGCGGAGCCGCGCCCGCGGGCTCCGTGCCGGGTGCGTCGCTGGTCACGGGGATCTATCTAACCCAAAATCCAGCGAGAGCGCGCAGCGCGGCGGGTGAAAGATCCATCGCTACGGAGATGCGCTCCTCGCGCTTACCCACGACGAGCAAGATCGGCGCGTCATCCGGCCCGCCGGGCGCGAACAGCCGAGCGTCGCCCCATACGCCGAGCGCCGCCCGCTCTCCCCATTCGCGCTCGGCCCGGGCCAGAAATGAAGAGGCGGCAAGCTTGTCGGCGGCCTGCAGAGCGGCTGGCTCGGGCCCGCTCTCCGTCGAGACCACCACCCAAGCCACGCCGTCCTTGGCGTCCCAGCTCACGCTGAGCGCGGGCGGGAGCGGCAGCTTCGCCGTGGCAGCCGCGCGCTGCAGACGCAGGCGCGCCTTCGCGGGGCCGGTCGTCGACTTGGCGACTTGGAGCGACGGCTTGCCCACCGTGCCCGCGAGCCAAGCGCTCACCGGAGGCAGCTCGACGAGCGCGAGGGCGTCCGCCAGCGCACGCCGAAACGCCTCACCATCCGTTACCTGGCAAGTGACGACGAGCGCGGGTGTAGGCGAAGGAATGAAGCCGATCACCGTCGCCCCGTGCCGCGCTTGCGCCAGCGCGCCGAGCACGCGCACGAGCTTCGTCGCGTCGTCGGGGCTGACGCGCTCGCCGAACAACTGCGTGACCGATTTCCCCAACGCTTCCGCCGCCTCACGGCTCGGCTGCGGGTCGCCGCGCAGAGCGAGGGCGGCCAGGGTGCCGCGCGGCAACGCGAGCAGAGGGCTGAGCGGTCCGGTAACCAGCTCGCGCGACAAGAGCGCCGCCGCGCCATCCGCGCCCGGCGTCAGCCTGAGCTCGACGCCGAGGCGCGTCGCCTCTGGCGTGACGACGAGCTCGAGCGCGCGTGAGCTCTCGAGGACGGACAGCCAGGACTCGATCGTGCCGTCGGCGCCCGCCAGGAGCACCGCGGGATCCGCGAAGTCGGGCGCCCTCCCCTTCGTGTCACGCAGGGCACGATCGCGCGACGAGAGCTCGGCGCGCTGAGCCTGCCAGGCTTCGCGTAAGCGCTGGGGCAGCGCGCCGCGCAGCACCTGCTCGCTCGCTCGCAGCGAAAACCCAGGCTCACTGCGAGCGCGCTGGGAGACGCTCTCGGCCACGAATCGCCCCGCCTCCCTCAACGCCTCCACGCGGCTCGCGATCAGCAGGTAGTTGCCCGACACGCCCAAGGCGCCGCTCGGCTCCACGGCTCCTGGCGCCGCGACCAGGCGAACCAGCCGCGGCTCGAGCTGCACCTGACGAAACTTGGCCTCGCTGCCGAGGGTGAGCGAAGCCACGAGCTCGGCGCCGCTCGTCACGTGCACGCCCACGACCGCGTCAGGCTCGCTCGAGCCCTCGCGCGACAGCAGCGCGCCCACGATCGGCACGCTCTCGTCGATGCTGCCCGCGGCCGCGGGCGGCATCGAGAGGCTGGTCGTAAACAGCACCGGCAAGCTGGAGGGCACCGCGTTCGCGAGGCCCCCCCCCAACTGGCGCAGGCGCTGCCACGTCTCTTTCGGATTGCCGATCGAGAGCTCCGCCACGAGCGACGCGGGCGCGGGCGCCTCTGCGACTCGCGCCGAGGCGGCAGGGGCGGGCGCCTCTTTGGCGCGGCAACCACCGCCCAACAAAAGCGCGACGCCCAGCGCGCCGGCCATGCTCATCAGCCGGACCGACGCGACGAGCGCGCCCAGCGCCACGAGCACGCAGGCGATGTTGCTACGAGGCGCCAAGTGACACGCCTCAGAACGGGATGTCGTCGTCGCCGCCACCGCCGCCGTAGTCTTGGTCGTCGTAGCCGCCGCCGCCACCACCGCCACCGCCGCCGCCGCCACCACCGGGCGGGCCGTAGTCGTCGTCACCACCGCGACCGCCGCCACCACCGCCGCCGCGACCGCCGCCGCCGCCGCCGCCAGAAAGAATGATGTTCGAGGCAACGACCTCGGTGCGGTAACGCTTGTTGCCTTCTTTGTCGTCATAGCTGGAGGTGCGCAGACCGCCCTCGACGAACAAGCGCGAGCCCTTGGTGAGGAACTTGCCGAGCGCTTCCGCCCGCTTTCCCCAAACGACCACGCTGTGCCACTCCGTGCGCTCCTGCCGAACCCGATTCTTGTCCAGGTAGGTTTCGCTGGTGGCGAGCCGCAGCTTGAGGACCGACTGGCCTCCGGAAGTGACGCGGAGCTCCGGGTCAGCCCCCAGATTGCCCAACAACATGACGCGATTCAGTCCTTCAGCCATCTTGAGTTCCTCTGCATGGACCCATGGCCGTGACCGGCTTAGGCGTCAAGGAACCACGGACATTACCTGACCGCGAGGTCTAGCCGGCGTTCACGTGCGTCGTCGTCACGACGCCGGATTCGAGCTCAGCCAGCAACGACGCCACTTCGGCTCGGATCTCGAGCAGCCGTGCGCGGACCGTCACGCGCTTCTCCTGCTCTTCTTGGGCCACCGGCTCGGCGCCGCCTTCACGCAGCTTCTTTCGCGCTCCGGCGATCGTGAAGCCGTGCGTGTACAGCAGGTCCTTCACCGTCAGCAGCTTCTCGACGTCTTTGCGCGAATAGATGCGCTGGCCCTTGCGCGACTTCTGGGGCCGAATCGAGCGAAACTCAGTCTCCCAGTAGCGCAGCACGTGCGGCTCCACGCCGACGATGTCCGAAACCTCGCCGATGCGATAGTAAAGCTTCACGGGGTGCTTGAGACGGTCCACGATCAGGCGTCCTTGACCGCCGCCGCCGTCTCGCCGACCGCCGCCCCGAGCTCGCCGCCGTTCAAGGCCTGCTTCAGCAGCTGGCTCGCCTTGAAGTTCAGCACGCGACGCTCGGTGATGGTGATGGGCTCACCGGTTTGCGGGTTTCGACCCTGGCGCTGTCGCTTGTCGCGCAGCACGAAGTTGCCGAACCCGGAGATCTTGATCTTCTCACCCCGCCCCAAGGTCTCTTTCATGGTCTCGAACACCAAGTCCACCAGATCTGCCGACTCCTTTTTGGAGAAGCCGCCGAGCCGCGTATACACGGCGTGTACGATGTCTGCCTTGGTCACGATGGCCTCGCTGCGAAGTGGGGGTTTCGCGTCCCTCGAAGCGAAAATAGTACCGAGCGGCCTCCGGAAGTCCATAAGTATCCCGCCGCTCCACCGGCCCATGACCCGCACTCGATCGCGGGAAGGCCCTCAAAAAAGTGACGCGACGCGAGCCGAAGCCCGCGCCGCGTAAGGATGGCCCTCGAGCCGAATCGGCTCAGGCAGCGCGAGCCATACCCGAGGCGTCGACCTCGGCCTCGCCCGGCAGCGAGATGCGATCGGGCGCCGGCACGGGGCGGCCGAGCTGCTCGAACAGCACCTGGCTGGCTACGTAGCCGTAGCCGAGCGTGAACAGGATCGTGAACGGCGTCGCGAAGTAGTGCGCAGTCTGCACCGAAACGACCACGCTGGCCGCGCTGATCAAGCACAAAGCGATCTCAGCCAGCGGCAACTTTGCATGCTGAAAGTAGCGACCGGCCACGGTACCGCGCTTCGGAGTACGCACGAACTCTCCCGCCATCTTGGTGAGGCCGTCGAGCACGGCGGCCGTCAGGTGCGGAGCGAGACCGGCGCCGAGCGCGATCAGCGCCGGCAAGCGCTTGGCAGCGCCCCAGCCCGAGCGGCCCTGCGCCACCTCCGCCGTGATGTAGAAGGTGGCGATCGATCCCGTCGCGCCGAAACACAGCGGCAAATCGATGAGCAGCATGGTCTTCAGATCCGTCGCCGGCATGAAGATCAGCGCGGGCAACAGCAACAAGCTGAGCAGCACCATCGCGGGGTACGCAAAATGCGGCAGCATGTGGAAAGCCGCTTCGACGCGCTGACCGAACGACAGCTCCGACGAAATCACCCGACGCAGGAGCTTGCGCGCCGTCTGCACGGTGCCCTTGGCCCAGCGAAACTGCTGCGCGCGGAACGCCGACATGTCTTCGGGAAGCTCCGAGGGCGTTAGCACGTCGCTGCGGTAAACGAAGCGAAAGCCCGCCATTTGTGCGCGGTACGACAGATCGAGATCTTCGGTGAGCGTGTCGTGCTGCCAGCCACCGGCGGCGTCGATCGCGGCGCGGCGCCAGATGCCGCCCGTGCCGGAGAAATTGAACATGTGGCCCGCGCCGAAGCGCGCGCGGTTCTCCACCATGTGGTGACCGTCGAGCATCAAGGCCTGCACCTGCGTGAACAAGCTGCTGTCGCGGTTCATGTGACCCCAGCGGGTCTGCACCATGCCGACGCGCGGCTCTTGGAAGTGTCCGACGACTTGACGCAAAAAGTCGGGTTGGGGGATGAAGTCGGCGTCGAAAATGGCGACGAGCTCACCCTTGGCCGAGCCGAGCCCGTAGTCGAGCGCGCCGGCCTTGTAGCCGTGGCGATTGGGGCGACGCACGTGCTGCGCGTCGATGCCGCGAGCGACGAGCGCCTCCACCGCTTCGCGCGCGATGCGCAGCGTCTCGTCGGTCGAGTCGTCGAGCACTTGAATCTCGAGCTTGTGCGCTGGGTAGTCGAGCTTGCCGGTCGCTTCGATCAGCCGGGCTGCGACGGTGGCCTCATTGAAGATCGGGAGCTGCACGGTGACGGTGGGCAGCGCGTCTTCCGCGATGTCCACGCGACGCTCACCGACCTGGATGCGGCGGCGATGACGCCAACACTGGTACACGAGGTGCGCGCGATGAGCGCCGTACGTACAGAGGAATACGAGGACGGAGCAGTAAGCTGCGAGCAGCAGGATTTGCATCGGTAGCCCGTCAGCTACCAACCCCCGGCCCGCGGATTGTCACCGAGATGTAATTCGGTGTACGGACGTGTCGGGCCTCATTTCCGGCCGTATGGCCACGTCGGGCGCTCGAAACGCTACTCCACTGGGTGGAAATACTCCCCAACCCGCGAAGTTAGAAGCCGACGTCGGCCCCGGCGGGCGTGGCGGTCGGCTTGTCTTGGCCGGGCAGCTTCACGGGCTTGGCGGGGGGCGGCGCGACAGGCGGACGGGACGGCGGCTTGACCGCGACGGGTACCGCAGGCGGGGCCGCTGAGGGCGCGGGATCGGCAGCAATCTGCGGATTTTGTGGGGTCGTGGCCACGGGGGCCGTCGTCTCGACGGGCGCGGGCGCAGGCGCCGGTGCGGGCGCTGCGGCGGCCGGAGCCGCAGCCGGCGGGGGCGCCGGCGGGGCGGCCAACAGCTTGAAGGCGACCCCTACCCCGATCGCGATGACGATCACGGCGGCAGCGGCGGCGGCGATGATCGCCCCGGTGTTCTTCCTCGGCGTCGGCGGTGGCGTTTGAGTCGTTGGCGCGCCCGTCGCCATCTGCAGGGTGCTGGCCGAGCTGCCCGCCGCCGCGATGACCGCGGCGTTGGGTCCCGTCCGATCGGCCGTCGGGTAAGGAGTGACGGGCATGACGCCGGGGGGCGTTACGGCTCCGAGCCCGGGCCGGATGGCTGGCGTCGGGGAGCCCGAGGGCCCGCCCGCGAAGCTCGGGAGCGGAATGTCACCCGTCGAGTACGAGCCGCGCACCGAGAGCCCGCACACCAAGCCGAGGGACTCCGCGAGCTCAGCCGCGCTCGAGAAGCGCAGCTGAGGCTCGCGCGCGAGCGCCTTGGCGAACCATGCATCGAAGCCCGGCGGCACGTCCGCCACCAGCTCGGACGGGACCGGCAGGGGCGCCGTGCACAGCTTGACGAGCAAATCACCGACGGCTTCACCTTCGAACGGCAGCGTCCCCACGATGCAGCGGTAGGCGATGACCCCCACCGACCAAAGATCGGAGCGATGGTCCACGCTGCGCAAGCCGCGCGCCTGCTCGGGACTCATGTAGTACGGCGTGCCCAGCACCGAGCCCGTGCGCGTCGCGGATGAATTGCCGAGCTGATTGTCGGTGAACTTCGCGATGCCGAAGTCGACGACTTTTGCCACATCGGCGCCGTCCTCATCGTCCCACACCAAGAACACGTTCTCGGGCTTGAGATCGCGATGAACGATGCCCGCCGCGTGCGCTTTCGCGAGCGCGCGACACACCTGCATCAGTAGCCGAGCCGTCTCTTTGGCGGGGATGCGGCCGACCCGATCGAGCCGTTTGTCGAGCGGCTCGCCGCGCAGGTACTCCATCACGATGAACGGCCGACCATCGTCGGTCACGCCGTGATCGTAAACTTCGACGACGTGCTTGCTGCGCAGCTTCGCCGCCGCGCGCGCTTCGTTCTCGAAGCGGTTGCGCGCCTCCGGGCTCTCGGCGTACTCGGACTCGATGAACTTCACCGCGACGTGCGTGCCGAGCGTCGTGTGGGTTCCTTCCCAGACCGAGCCCATGCCTCCGCGGCCGATCAACTGGGTGAGTCGATACTTCCCAGCCACCAGAATTGAGGGAGCTACGTCCTGGGCCACCAAGGAACCAAGACTACAGACGCTTCGCACGGAGCGCCAGCGCACGGCCGCCGTTTTCAGCTGAAAACGCCTGGTAATTGTTTCCGACTGGCGAGGCGTGGCGCGCGACGCGCGGCCTAGCGGAGGTGACGCAGGCCGCTCGGCCGAGGCAGCGCCAGGCTCCGCCCCAACCTCGAGGTGGTGGACGCCGCCGAGCAGAGCGGGGCGCGCCAAACGTCTCCCGGCGGGACTGAACCGGTGTAAGACCGGCCCCGCATGGCGACGCGGCTGTTTCCCCCCGGCTCCGATGACGTCATCTACGTCGTCGATCTCTCGAGCTACGTGCTCCGCGCGTACCACGCGGTCGCTCCCCTCTCGAGCCCCAGCGGCGAGCCCACCGGCGCTGTCCACGGCATGGTCAACATGCTCGAGCGCATGCTGCGCGAGCGCAGCCCGCAGCTGATGGCGGTGGCGCTCGACGCGGGCCGCGAGACCTTCCGCAAGGAAATCTACTCTGAGTACAAGGCTACCCGCCCACCGGCCCCGGACGACCTCCGCAGCCAAATCCAGCGCTGCGAGCAGATCATCAACGGCTACCACGCGGCCATTTACAAGCAGGTGGGAGTCGAGGCCGACGACCTGATCGCGACGCTCGTGCGGCGCGCGCGCGGCCTCGGCTTGAAGGTGGTGATCCTGGCCGCCGACAAGGACCTCATGCAGCTCGTCGGCGACGACGTGATCCTGTGGGACACGATGCGCGACCGCGTGATCGGCCCCCCGGAGGTGGAGGAGCGCTTCGGCGTGAGGGTCGACCAGCTGCAAGACCTGCTAGCGCTCATGGGCGACACCTCGGACAACATCCCGGGCGTGCCCTCCGTCGGACCGAAGACGGCGATGGAGCTCTTGAAGAGCTACGGCACGCTGCAGGGCATCTACGATAACCTCGGCCAAATCACCAAAAAGGGGCTGCTCAAGAACCTGACCGAGCACCGCGAGCAAGCCTTTTTGAGCCAGCGCCTCGTCGCGCTCAAGAGTGACTGCGACATCGAAGTCAGCCGCGAAGCCCTCACTTTCCGCGGCCGCGACGCGGAGAAACTGCGCGTGCTCTACACCGAGCTGGGCTTCACGCGCATGCTCGGGCTGCTGAACAGCGACGGGCTCCCGGGCCCGAACGCGAGCTCGCCGTCCCAGCCCCCCGTGGCGGGGCCGGGGCCGGCGCCGGCGGAGACTACCCACGAGATGACCCAGATGGGGCTGCCGCTGAGCGGGCCGCTGCCGACGCCGCGCCAGCCGCGACCGCAAAGCGCCGCCCCTCAACCCGTCACGATCGCGGCCGACTACGGCGTCCTGCACTCTCCCCAGGAAATCGCCGAATTTGCGCGCTCGCTCGTCAGTGAGGGCGTCGTTGGCCTCGAAGTCGCGACCACCGAAGAGAGCCCCACCCGCGGCGCTTTGGTGGGCTTTGCCCTGGCGGGCAAGAACGGGCGCGCGCGCTACCTGCCCTTCGGTCACCGCTTCATGGGAGTGCCTCAGCAGCCGAGCGGCAGCGAGCTCCAGCAGGCGCTCGCGCCGCTCTTGGCCAGCGACGTCGCGTTCGCCGCGCACGACCTCAAGCGCAGCGATGTGGCGCTGACGCACGCCGGCCTGCGCCTGAGCCACTACGGCTTCGACGCCTCGCTCGCCAGCTACCTGCTCGATCCGGAGGCCCGTCACGATCGCGTCTCGCTCGCGCAGCGCGAGCTCGGTCTGGTGACAGGGCCGCTTCAAGATCTCGGCAAGCCGGCGCGGGGCAAGCGCGTGCCGCTCGACGAGCTCCCCATCGAGCCGGTGGCGACGTGGGCGTGCGAAAACGCAGACTACGCGCTGCGTCTCGCGCCGCAAATGAGCGACAAGCTCGACGGGCACGGGCTCACGCGGCTGTACCGTGAGCTCGAGCTGCCGCTCGCTCAGCTGCTGTCGGAGCTGGAGCTGAACGGCGTGCTGGTCGATCAAAAGGTGCTGCAAGATCTGGGTCGCACCTGCGACGCGGAGATCAATCGCCTGGAAAAAGAGGCGCACCGCGTAGCCGGTCGTGAGTTCAACCCCAACTCACCGCGCCAGCTGGAGACGCTGCTTTTCGATGAGCTGGGCCTGAAGCCGCTCAAGCGCACCAAGACCTCGCGCTCGACCGACGCCGAGACGTTGGAGGCGCTGAGCGACAAGCACGAGCTACCGCGCGTGATCCTGGAGCTGCGCCAAATCAGCAAGCTCAAGGGCACCTACATCGACGCGCTGCCCCAGCTGCAGCATCCGAAGACTCATCGCGTGCACAGCTCGTGGGAGCAGGCGGTGGCGGCGACGGGCCGTTTATCGTCGACGGACCCGAACCTGCAGAACATCCCCATCCGCACGGAGCTCGGCCGCCGTATCCGCGGCGCGTTCGTGGCGCCGCCCGGCTTCAAGCTGGTCAGCGCCGACTACTCGCAGATCGAGCTGCGAGTGCTGGCGCACCTCTCGCAAGATCCCGTGCTGTGCGAGTCGTTCCGGACCCGCGAAGACGTGCACCAGCGCACGGCGATGGAAATCTTCGAAGTCAGCGCCGAGGACGTCACGCGCGAGATGCGTACCCGCGCCAAGGCCGTCAACTTCGGCGTCATCTACGGCCAAGGGGACAGCGGGCTCTCGAAGGTGCTCGGCATCCCCCGCGCGGAGGCGTCCAATTTCATCGCCGCGTATTTTCGGCGCTACCAGGGCGTGCGCACGTTCATGACGGCCACCCTCGAGCGCGCGCGCGCGGGTGAGGCGGTGCGCAGCTTGCTCGGGCGTCACCGCCTCTTGCCCACCATTCGCAGCGCCAATCGAGCCGAACGCCTAGCGGCCGAGCGCATCGCGATGAACATGCCTATCCAAGGCACCGCCGCCGACATCCTCAAGCTGGCGATGCTCGCGCTCAAAGAGCCGCCCACGCCGGGCTCGCGGATGGTGCTGTCCGTGCACGACGAGCTGGTGTTCGAGGTTCCCGACGCCGAAGTGGCCGAGGCCGAGCAGAAGATCAAAGCGGCGATGGAGAGCGCGTACGCGCTGTCGGTGCCGCTCGAGGTCTCGGTCGGTCACGGGCAAGACTGGAACGGGGCCCACTGAGGCATGGCCGCGGCGCGTGTCCCGGTGGTGGTGCTGGGCGGCGGGCTGACGGGGCTCTCGGCTAGCCTGCACCTCGCGCGCGCCGGCGTCCGTCAGCGCGCCTTCGAGCGTGAAGCGGTGCCGGGGGGACACGCCACGACGCTCGAGGAGCAGGGATTTCGCTTCGATCGTACCGGCCACCTCTTGCACCTGCGCACGCCGGAGATGAAGCAGCTGGCGAGCGAGCTGCTTCCCCCGCACGAATATCGACAGCTGCAGCGCCGGAGCGCGGTGTTCTCGCACGGCGTCTACACGCGCTACCCGTTTCAGGCCAACACCTTCGGGCTGCCTGCCGAGATCGCGTACGAGTGCGTGGCCGATTTCGTGGACGCGCATTTCGCGAACGACGCGAGCGAGCCGCGCAACTTCGAGCAATTTTGCCTGCGCCATTTCGGCGCCGGTATCAGCCGTCACTTCATGCTGCCCTACAACGCGCGGCTGTGGGGCGTGCCCCCGAGCGAGATCACCACCGAGTGGTGCCGGCGCTTCGTGCCGAGACCCTCGCTGGAGGACGTGTTGCGCGGCGCGATCGGCGCCAATCCGCCCGAGCTCGGCTACAACGCCAGCTTCGCCTATCCAGAGCGAGGCATCGGCGCGTTCTCGGCGGCGCTCGCCGCCAAGACGCCCCTGGAGCTATCGCGCGCGCCCCTCTCGATCGACCTCGCCCGGCGCGAGCTGGTGTTTGCGGAGGAGCGCGTCGCGTTCGACGTGCTCGTCAGCACCATCCCACTCCCCCGCCTCCTGCAGCTGCTGTCCGACGTGCCAGAGCCGGTGCGCGAAGCGCAGGCCCGGCTCCGCGCGACTCATCTCTACTACTTCGACCTGGGCCTCGCCGTCGCCAACCCCAAGCCGTATCACTGGATCTACGTGCCCGAGTCGAAGTATCCGTTTTACCGAGTCGGCTGCTACTCGCATTTCAGCGAGCAGCTCGCGCCGCCCGGCAAATCCAGCCTCTACGTGGAGCTGGTCGAGCGCGATCCGCCCAACCCCGCGAGCGCGCTGGCAGAGGTGGTCAGCGGGCTCGCAGAGCTCGGCCTCCTCCGGAGCGCCGCCGACATCGAGCTCTGGCGGCTACGCCGCCTCGACTACGCCTACGTGATCTACGACCATCACTACCGGCCCGCGCTCGACGTGATTGAGCCGTTCTTGCGCGAGCAGCGCATCATCAGCAGCGGGCGCTACGGGGCGTGGAACTACTCGTCGATGGAAGACGCGCTCTTGATGGGCAAGCGCGCCGCGAGCGACGCCTGCGCTCGGCTCGGCAGCCCATGACTCGGTCGCCCGAGATGCCGCCCGAGATGTCGCCCGAAGTGTCGATCGTCATCCCCGTCTTCAACGAAGAGGCGATCCTGCACGCGGCCGTGCTCGATTTGCGCGAGCGCCTGGCGCCTTGCGGCGTAAGCTATGAGATCGTGCTGGCCGAAAACGGCTCGCGCGACGCCACCGCGCAGGTGGCCGCGGAGCTCGGCGCGCGCTACCCGGAGGTGCGCCTCACCCGCTCGAGCGAGCCCAACTACGGCAAGGCGCTACGAGAGGGCATCGAATGCGCGCGGGGCGAGCTGATCATTTGCGAAGAAATCGACCTCTGTGACGTCGATTTCCACCTGCGCGCGCTGCAGCTCTTACGCGCGCACCGCGCTGATTTCGTGATCGGCTCGAAGCTGATCGGCGGCGCGCGCGACGAGCGGCCTCCGCTGCGGCACGCCGCGAGCCTGGCCTACACCGCGCTCTTACGCTTGCTGTTCGACTTCCGCGGCACCGACACGCACGGCTTGAAGGCGTTTCGTCGCGACAAGGTGGCGCCGCTGCTCGCCGCGTGTCGCGTCGACCGCGACGTGTTCGCGAGCGAGCTCGTGATCCGCGCGTACCGCGCGCCGCTCACGGTCGTCGAGATCCCGGTGCGGGTGCTGGAGAAGCGAACGCCCTCCGTGAACTTGCTGCGCCGCGTGCCCGGCGTGCTCAAGAACCTCTGGCAGCTGAGCCGCGCCATCCGCGGCCCAGCTTGAGCGGGCGCGCTACCAAGTCTCGATCGGCCAGCCGCGCTGCAGCGCGATTCGGCGCAGCCGGCGATCGGGGTTGATCACGATCGGGGCCTTCACCAGCTCGAGCAGCGGTAGGTCGGTGATGCTGTCGCTGTAGAAGCTCGCTTCTTCCAAGCGAAAGCCCGCCCGCTCAGCCACGCGCGCCGTGCGCTCGATCTTGCCGGCCCCGTAGCAAAGCGGCTCGATGATTTCGCCCGTGAAGCAGCCGTCGGCGTCGAGCTCCAGCTCGGAGCAGATCACGTGATCGATGCCTAGCTCCGCGGCGACCGGCTCCGCCACGTAGCGGGTGGCCCCCGTCACGATGGCGACGAATTCCCCCCGTGCCTTGTGGGCGGCGACGGCGCGGCGCCCGGCCAGCTGCACTTCAGGAAGCACGTATCGAGGGAACCACTCGGCGCAGCTCTGCTGCAGCCACGTCTCCGCCTTGCCGCGAAAGCCGCGCAGTGCTTGGCGAGCGACCTTGGGAGCGTCGATGACGCCGAGCGTGTACTGCGTGGCCCAAAGCGCGACGCGCAGCGCCTCCAGCAGCGTCGCCTCGCCGCGATCACGCCGGAACTGCGTGTAAAGACGCGCAGAATCCACCCTGAGCAGGGTGCGATCCATATCGAAGAGCGCAGCCGTGAGCGCCACGCTGGGGTTGTAACACGCATGAACGCGTTGCACGATGCGCGCCCTTGGCCGTCCGGCTCGACATCCGCCCCCGCATCGTCCTCCGCGACGAGCCGCCGGCCACGCGCCGCCCGCGCTGGCGCTTGCCTCCGCTCGCGCTCCCGGCGGCGGCCTACTGGGCGCTGATGGCAGCCGCGACCTATTTCTTCGCCCAGCTCGGGCCGAACCCGCTCGACAGCATCGAGCCGGCGCGCGCCGCCGAGCCCGCGCCACCGGGCGCGCCCGCCGCTCCGGCCCCCGCGCCCGATTTGGCGCCGCTGGCGGCGCACTCCTCAGAAAGCGCCGAGCCAGCCCCGAGCAGCCCCAGCGGCGCCGATGACGAGGCCGAGGTCGCCGTAGCGGCGCCGACGCCGGCAGCCGAGGCGGCGTCGGGCCGAGGCCTGGCGCGCGCCGACGAGCCTGAGGTGCCGCGACCCCGCGAGCCGCGCGCTGTTCGTCGGGAGGAGGCCGACGCGCCGGCGCTCGAGCCGCGTCGCGACGAGCCCGGCGCCCTGTCGTCGTTCCCCGAGTTCACCGATTCGTCACGACCGGCTGCGCGCGACCGAGCCTCCGACGGCCCGCGCATCGACTCGTTGTTCGAGCGCGCGACGGACCGTCCACCCGCGGCCGAGGCCCCCGCAGCTGGGCCGCGGCCCGAGCGGGGTCCGGCGCGCGCGCTGCCCAGCTGCGAAGCCGCCGTCGCGCGCAACAACGAGCAGCTGGAGATCGGCGGGCCCCGCGGCCCCGTCGACATCACGCGCGAGGCCTATGCGTCGATCCTACAGAACGGCAGCTACCTCTCCGGCTGCAGCATCCCCGCGCGCACCGTGTTCGAGATCTGCGCGGCCGTGAAGAACGGCAGCGCCGTCGGCGTCACCGTGGTCAGCAGCCCCGCCGACGCGCGCCTCAACGCCTGCGTGCGGAGCGCGGTCTCACGGCTCAGCTTCCCCTCGAATCCGCGGCTCGACGTCACCCACACCCGCTTCGACGCGGTCCGTCGTTGAGCGGCACCAGGCCCATCGGGTAAAGGAGCCGCGGTGCTGACGGCGCTCCCCATCGATCAGGTCTTGCCCGAAATCCGGGCCGCGCTCGCCAGTCGTGCGCCGCTGGTGCTCGAAGCGCCGCCGGGCGCGGGCAAGACGACGCGCGTGCCGTGGGCGATCCACGAGGCGTTCCCGGAGGGCGAGGTCATCGTCGCGGAGCCGCGTCGGCTCGCCGCGCGCTTGACCGCCGCGCGCGTCGCCAGCGAGCGCGGGCAAAAGCTGGGTGATCGCGTCGGCTACAGCGTGCGCTTCGACGAGGTCTCGGGGCCGAACACCCGCGTTCGCTACGTCACCGAAGGCGTGCTCTTGCGGCGCTTGCTGGCCGAGCCCGAGCTACCCGGCGTCGCACAGGTCGTGCTCGACGAGTTCCACGAGCGCAGCTTGCTGACCGACCTGCTCCTCGTCCTCCTCGTGCGCTTGCGCGAGCGGCGTCCCGAGCTCGGCCTGACGGTGATGAGCGCGACACTCGACGCGGAGCCGGTAGCAAAGCTGCTCGGAGCCACGCGCGTGCGCAGCGAAGGCCGCACCTTTCCGCTCACCATCGAGCACCTGCCTGCGCTCGACGATCGCCCGCTCGACAAGCAGATCGTCAGCGCGGTGCGCAGCGCGACGAGCGGCGACGAGCGCGGCGACGTGCTCGTCTTCTTGCCCGGCTCGGGCGAGATCCGCCGCGCGCTGCTGGCGCTCGAGCCGCTTTCGGCCGAGCGTGACTTGCTCCTGCTACCGCTGCACGGCGACCTGCCGATCGCGGAGCAAGCCCGCGCCGTCGAGCCCGCGGCGCGGCGCAAGGTCGTTCTCGCCACCAACGTCGCGGAGACCTCCGTCACCATCGACGGCGTGACGACGGTGATCGACTCCGGTCTCGCGCGGCTGGCTAGCTATTCACCTTGGAGCGGTCTACCGACGCTCTCGACCGCGAAGATCAGCCGCGCCTCCGCCGTGCAGCGCGCCGGGCGCGCCGGGCGCACCCGCGAAGGTCGCGTGCTCCGGCTGTACACGAAGGGAGACTTCGAATCACGACGCGAGCACGAGCTACCGGAGATCGCGCGCGCAGACCTGAGTGAAGCGGTGCTGTCGTTGGCCGGCACCGGCATCACGCAGCTCGGGTCGCTGGCTTGGCTGAGCCCGCCCCCCGAGGCCGCGCTGCAAGCGGCGCGCGAGCTCTTGTCTTGGCTCGGCGCGACGACGACGACGGGCGACATCACCGAGCTCGGACGTCGCTTACTCACGCTGCCGCTCCACCCGCGGCTCGCGCGCATCGTGACTCGCGGAGAAGAGCTCGGCGTGGCCCGCGAAGCCGCGCTCGCGGCGTCGCTGCTCGCGGAGCGCGACATCCGCAGCGACGCTCGGCTCAAGCTGACGCCAAGCGGGCGACGCGAGCTGGGCGCCAGCGGGCCCTGCGACGTGCTCGAGCTGATGGACCGCTTCGCCGAGGCGGAAGCCGTCAATTTCCGCCCCGACGGCGTGAAGCGAGCCGGGCTCGACGTGCGCGCCGTCCAGGCGGTGGCCACGAGCGTGCGCAAGCTGTCGGGCGGGCTTCGCCGGCGCGTCCCCCCGCCCCCGACCCCCGAGGCCACCGACGACGCCGTCCGCCGTAGCATCTTGAGCGGCTTCCCCGACCGTGTCGGCAAGCGGCGTCGCCCGGGTCACCCCGACATCGTGCTGTCCCAAGGCGGCTCGGCGAAGCTGAGCGAGACGAGCGTGGTCCACGAAGGCGAGCTGCTGTGCGCGGTGGCGGCCGACGAGCAGAGCAGCGGCGGGCGCGCGCAAGGCGTGGTGAGGCTCGCGACGAGCATCGAAGCGAACTGGCTGCTCGATGACTACGGCTCACGCATCGAGCTCAAAGACGAGCTCGTGTGGAGCGCCGAGGCCGAGCGCGTCGAGAGGCGCGAGGGCATGGCGTTCGGGGCAATCGTGCTGGATGAGACGCGCGCGGTCGCCGAGCCGTCCGCGGAAGCTAGCCGCCTACTGCACGACGCCGCCAAAGCGCGCGGCGTGCTAGCGGCGCTAGCGAGCGAGGCGCTGGCGAGCCTCGGCGCCCGGCTTTCGCTGCTCCGGGAGCACTTTCCGGAGGCCACGCTGCCAGAGCTGGGCGTGACGCTCGACGAGGCGGCCGCGCTGCGCCTGTGTCAGGGGCGAGTCAGCTTCGCCGAGCTGCGCGAGCTCGAGCCGGCGGCTGAGCTGCGCCGCAGCTTGGGGCCGGAGGGGGAGCAGCTGCTCGCGAAGGAAACGCCGGAAACCTTTTTACTGCCGGGCGGTCGTCGCACCGCGATCCACTACGAACCGGGCAAGCCGCCGTGGATCGAGTCGCGGCTCCAGGATTTTTTCGGCATGAAGGACGGGCCGCGGCTGTGTCGCGGCAAGGTGCCGCTGACGCTCCACCTCTTGGCGCCCAACGGCCGCGCGCAGCAGGTCACGAGTGATCTGAGCGGCTTCTGGGAGCGCCACTACCCCAGTGTACGCCGCGAGCTGATGCGCAAGTATCCGCGGCATCCCTGGCCTGAGGACGGCAAGACCGCGACGCCGCCGGCTTGGTCACCGCGCCCGCCTCGCCGCTGAGCGGCTCACGAAAGCGCCGCCAGCGTGCTCGAAACCGAGCGTTGCTCGGGGCCGTGTTAAGTCGTAAGTACGCGGGCGCATTTTTCGCGGCAAAGCCGCGACACCGATAGGAAATAGCACCATGGCTGGCCTCAACATTCGACCCGACGGTGCTTTGGACATCGTCTCCCTCGGCGCTCTCGTCCACCGCATCGACCCCGGCCTCATCCCGTTCCGCAAAGCCACCGAGTGCCAGCTCCACGTCAGCGGCGGCGAGTTCAACGTCGCCGCGAACCTCTCCGACGCCTTCGACATGAAGGCGGCCATCGTCAGCGCGATGGTCGACTACCCCATCGGCGACCTCGTCGCTGAGCGCGTGCGAGCGATGGGCGTCAAGCCCTTCTACAAACGCTTCAAGCACAACGGCGTCAACGGGCCCAACATCGCGGCTGTCTACAGCGACCGCGGGCACGGCGTGCGCGCGCCCGTCGTCTTCTACAACCGCTCGAACGAAGCCGCGGCGCTGCTCAGGCCCGGCGACGTCGACTGGAAAGCGATCTTCGGCGGTGGGGTGCGCTGGTTTCACAGCGGCGGCATCTTCGCGGCCCTGTCCGAAGGCACGGGTGAGCTCATCATCGAAGGCATGCGGGCCGCTCGCGAGGCCGGCGCCATCACCAGCTTCGACCTGAATTTTCGGGAGAAGCTATGGAACGTGTGGGGTGGTCAGCAAAAGGCGGCGGAGGTGATCGGGCGCATCGTCGAGCACGTCGACGTGCTCGTTGGCAACGAAGAAGACCTGCAGAAGGGCCTCGGCATCGCCGGGCAAGACGTGCAGTCGCACTCGAAGCTCGATCCGACCGCCTTCTTCTCGATGATCGACACGGTGGTCGAAAAGCATGCTCATATCAAAGCCGTCGCCACGACGCTGCGTGAGGTGCACAGCACCAGCCGCCACACGTGGGGAGCCGTCGCCTGGGTCGACGGCGAGACGTACGAGTCGCCCACCTGCCAGCTCGACGTGATCGACCGCGTCGGCGGCGGCGACGGCTTCGCCGCGGGCTTCATCTACGGCTTACTCTGCGGCGAGTCGGCGCAAGCCGCCGTCAACCTCGGCTGGGCCCACGGCGCCTTGCTGACGACCTTCCCCGGCGACACGACGATGGCGACCGCGGAGCAGGTGCGCGCCTTCGCTCAGGGCGGCTCCGCGCGCATCCAGCGCTGAATCCGAGCCGAGCGCCAGCCTGCCGCAGCGGCGCTAGAGCTTGCTCTTGAGCCGCTGCAGCAGGCTCAGCGCTTCCAAGCCGGTCAAGCGATCGAGGTCGAGCGCGCGCAGCGTCTCGGCCAGCTCGCTTTGGCTGCGAGACTCCGCCGAGCGCTCGCCGAACAGCGAGAGCTGAGGCGCCTTCGCGGCCTTGCCGCGCCGCGCGCCTTCGGTGCTGTCGCGACGCTCGAGCGAGCTGAGCAGCGCGCGCGCTCGCGCCAGCACCGGCTCGGGCAGGCCCGCCAGCTTGGCCACCGCGACGCCGTAGCTGCGGCTCACGGCGCCCGGCACCAGCCGGTGCAAGAAGACGATGTCGTCGTTCTGCTCGCGCGCGCTCACGCTGTAGCTGCCGACGCTGGCGCTCTGCTCGGCGAGCGTCACCAGCTCGTGATAGTGCGTCGCGAAGAGCGCGCGGCACCCGATCACTTCGTCCAGGTATTCGGCGACGGCCCAGGCGATGGACAAGCCGTCGAACGTGCTCGTGCCGCGACCAATCTCGTCCAAGATGACGAGCGAGCGGCGCGTCGCGGAGCGCAAAATCTCCGCAGTTTCTCGCATTTCGACCATGAACGTGCTCTCACCCGCGGCCAGGTTGTCGCTCGCCCCCACGCGCGAGAGCACGCGGTCGACGACGCCCAAGCGCGCCGCGCGCGCCGGCACGAAGCTGCCCATTTGCGCCAAGATCGTGCACAGCGCCACCTGCCGCAAGAGCGTGCTCTTGCCTGCCATGTTCGGGCCCGTCACGAGCCACAGCCGCTCGCCGCTGAGGTCGAGCTCGACATCGTTGGGCACGAAGCGGCCGCGCGCGGAGAGCCGCTCGACCACCGGGTGACGCGCGTCACGCAGCGACAGCACGTCCGAGTCGTCGACCTTCGGACGTACGTAGTCGTGACGGTGAGCGACATCCGCCAGCGCCGCCGCTACGTCCCACGCCGCCAGCCGCTCCGACAAGGCCGCGATGCGCGGCGCCGCCGTGCCCGCTCGCTGCACCAGCTCGGACAGCAGCGAAAGCTCGCGCTCGCGGTGTCGCTCTTCGGCGTGGCTGATCTTGTCGGACAGCTCGTCGACCTCGGGCAGCGTGTAGCGCTCGCCGCTCGCCACCGTTTGCTTGCGCCTGAACTCGGCGGGAACCTTGGCGGATTGACCGCGGCTCACCTCGATGTACCAGCCGAAGACCCGAGTGAAGCGGATGCGGAGGGTGGCGATGCCGGTGCTCTCGCGCAGCCGCGCTTCGAGCTCCACCATGCGCTCGGTGCCGTGTCGGCGCAGGGCGTCCAGCTCGTCGAGCTCCGTGTCGAACTCGGGACGAAAGATCTCGCCCTGCTTGCACAGCGGCGAGGGGCGCTCGACGAGCGCGCGGGCCAGCAGCGCCGCCAGCTCCGGCGCCGTGTCGATGGCCGACGCGTCGAGCCCCAGCACCTCGCGCAGATCGCGGTCGCGCTGGCCCTCGAGCAGCGCTACGGCGCGAGCGGCCGCGGCGAGGCCGCTGCGGAGCCCACCCAGATCGCGCGGCGTGGCCTCGCCGAGCGCGGCGCGCACGCTCAGCCGCTCGAGATCGCCGACGTCGGACAACGCTCGGCGCAGGTCCTCACGCAGGCGAGCGTGGACGACGAACAGCTCCACCTCGTCGTGCCGCCGACGAATGCGCGCGACGTCGGTGAGCGGAGCGAGCAGACGCCGCCGCAGCAGGCGCGCTCCTGCGGGCGAGCAGGTCTCGTCGATGGCGCCGAGCAGCGTCGCTTGCTTGTTACCCGAAACCGACTCCGTCAGCTCTAGGTGCAGCTGCGCGACGCGCTCGATCGACAGCGTGCTCGCGGGCTCGAAGCGCGCGACCCGCCGCACCGGGATGCGCCCACGGGGCAGGCAGGTCTGCGCGAAGCGCAGCGCCCTCGCCACGGCGCGCCGCACCTCGGGGCGCAGCTGGGCCGCGTCGGCCTCGACCTCGACCAGCGCGCGCGGCTCGTCGTCCGCGGCCAGCGCGGCGTCTTCGCGCACGGCGACGCGAGGCAGGACCCGGGCCGCCGCCAGCGCCGCCGCGAGCGCCTCCTCCGCGCCCTCCGCGGCTCCCACCAATACCTCGCGGGGCGCAGCGCGGCTCAGCTCGCCCAGCACCCGCGCCACGTTGGCGAGGCTGCCCGCCTGGAGCTCACCCGTCGACAGATCGTACAAGGCGACGCCGACCTCCGCGAGCGTCACCTCGATCGCGCACAAATAGTTGTTCGTGCTCGCGAGCAGCTGGCTCTCGTCCGTGACGAGGCCGGGCGTGATCACCCGCACCACCTCGCGCGGCACGATGCCCTTGATCTTGGACGGGTCCGCCATCTGCTCGCAGATGGCTACCTGTTGCCCGAGCTCCAGCAGCCGCGCGATGTAGCCGTGGGCGGCGTGATGGGGCACGCCCGCCATCGGAATCTCGTCCGGCTTGCCGCGGTTGCGGCTGGTGAGCGTCAGCTCCAGCAGCTTGGACGCCACGACCGCGTCCTCGCCGAACATTTCGTAGAAGTCACCGAGCCGGAAGAAGACGATGGCGCCCGGATGGGCGCGCTTGGCTGCCGCGTGCTGCTGCATCACCGGCGTGGCCGAGGCTGCCATCGGTTCGTCTCACTGGAAGGGCGAAGGCTCGGTCACACCGAAGGTGTCCAAGCTGAATAGAGACAGGCCCTGGCTCGAGCCGTCGACGACCGCCAGCACCTCCGGGTGCGGCAAGAACTGAATCGACTGCGGCGAGACGGTGCTGGAGAGCGACGCCAGGCTCATGACGAGCGGCGAGTAGCCGCCCGCGGTCTGCCAAACGAACGAGGCGTCGCGCACGGAAGGCTCGCGACCGCGGTACAGCGCGAAGCGCTCGGTGATGCCGTCGAAGATGCAAGCCGCGGCCGGGCTATCCAGCGGAACCGCAGAGCCGACCTCGCGGCTGCTCTCGCGCTGATCGTAGACGCAAGCCACTTCGCCCGGCCGCGCGCAGCCGACGCGCTCCGTGAGCGGGTCGATCCCGTCCTCACCGGGGGCATGGCAGGTCGAGCTCGAGATCTCGAACACGCGGCCCTTGGCCCACTTCCGCAGCGGGCTGCAGCTGCGGACACAGATCCGCTCGGGACCGCTCTCGATCACGTCGTGCCGAAAGCCGCTCGAGCCGTGGGTGACGATCCAGTGCTTGCCGGCGCGCAGGCGGTAGGTGTTGGCGGCGGGGAAGCAGGTCGCCGCGATCTCCCTGGCCGGACCGGCGACGGGCTCCAGCACCAGCTCGCCGAATTTGGCGGCGCGGATCTTGAAGTCGCGCTCGACCTTCAGCACGTCGGCGTCCTCGGGCCCGAAGACGCGCTCGCACTCCTCGCGCGCTTCACGACCGCCGACTTGGCTCCAGTAAGCGTCGTCGGCCTCGGGGAGAGGGCTCGTGATCTGCACGAGATCAGCGTGCTCTTCCGCGAACGCGGCCGCGTCCTCCGCGTCCAAGCCGAGGTCGCGCGAGGCGTAGGCGGTCATCGTCGGCACGTCGTAGACGCCCGCGTTGCAGAACGACAGCGTCTCGTCCTCCAAGCGGAAGGTGCCCTCGTCCTCCGTCAGGAAGCCTTGCGTGCGCTCCCCGGCGTAGCTGCCCTCGTAGGTGACGGCCGCGCTGTCCTCCGCGGCGTAGGCGCGGGGCTCGAGCGGCGGTAACACCACCGCGTTCAAAGCCTGCAGCTGCTCTGACGCCTGACTGTTGGGGTCGACGGGCAGCGAGTCGTCTCGGCCAGGCTCGGTGCTGTAGCGCGTCGAGCCGATGAACACGTCGGCGGGGCTGACCTTGCCCTCCGACACGAACGGCACGCCCAGCAGCCGGGGGCGGTCGAGCGCGGCGATGCTGGCGGTCGTGTCCGGCAGGGTCAGCTGGGGAAAGCCGCGCAGTGACGGCGCTCGCACCCCGACGTCGGCGTCGTTGATGGCCAGCGTGGCGCGTCGGACACGGTGAGGCTCGACCACGCGGCAGCTCACCTCGCCGGTAACGAAGCGTTCACCGGCGCGATCCGCGTACGACATGATCTCCTCCGGATCCGCGGAGCAGCCACGGAAGTCCGGCTCGGAAGAGTGGTTGACCTCGCGGGGGCGCCGGCACTTCGCGTCGAAGTCCTCGACGTCGACCACGGCGATCGAGCCATTGGTCAGCAAGATGAAGCCAAACAGCCCGCGCAAGAGCCCTGGCCGCGCGCCGATCGTGTAGTCGTCGTTCGGTCGAGCCATGCCGGCCGGCGAGCGCGCGGAGACGGCGGGAGTCGGGTCGCACAGCGTGCCGAACTGAGCAACGCCGGTGCTCTCGTCGACGTAAGGGATGTCACGGTAGGCGAACGTGATGTCGCGCGCGGACGAACCAACGGACAGCCGGTCCGGCTTCTCGTTGGGCTGCTCGGGCGATCCAGGCCGCACGATCGGGGTCGGATCCACCGAGCCGGGGCTCACGTCGAACGCCATCACGCTCGCGCCGGGCTGATCCTCCGCGTCGATGGCGTAGAGGTAGCGACGCCCCAGCGGCGTGAGCGGGCTCACGGCGACCTTGCGCGTCGTCACCACGCGCTCCGGCTCCCGCATGGACATGGGCAGCAGCGACGGCAGCTCACTCAGGCCACAAACGCTACCGGTATCGATGACGTGGATCACTGGCGCCGAGGTGTCGGCCACGTACAACCGGCCTTCAGCGACCGCGAAGCCGGCCGGCTGCGCGGGGCGCTGGCTGGGCCGCGGCGCGAGCGGCACGGGGGCGTCGTCACACGCGTCGCTCTGCTGCAAATCGGGCGGCAGCGGCTGCGTGACGCCCGAGGGCACGTCCACGCGCAGCGTGAGGCTGGCTTCGATGTGGCAGTCTCGGAACTCGCCAGGCGTCTCGTTCAGCAGATCCTGCGCGTCGAGCACGACGAGCCTGCCCTGGTCGGGCAACGAGACGATCAGCTTGCGCTTGCCTTCCCCCGCCGCCGCCGCTTCCTGAGCCAGGTCCGCGGTGCAGGCGCCAGCGGCGGGCGCTTCGCGCCGATCCTCGTTCGGCTCGCAGGCGCCCGTGTCACCGTCCGGCTCGACCACCACCGAGATCTCTCCCGGCGCGGAGGGCAAGCGGCAGGCGGGCCAAGTCGTCAGGTCACGCGCGGCTTCGCCGGCCTGGGGCGCCGTGATGCAAGAGGTCGGCAGGGCAAACACGCCGTGGTGACCGACCTCCGACGTGGTCACGAACGTCGCCATCCCCCCCGGCGTCGCGGCCATGGCGATGGGCCGCCCACCGACGCGCAGGAAGCCGTAGCCCGGCGTGGCTCGGTCGACGTCGACGACGTGACCGCTCGTGACGTCGATGACGGCGATTTCGTTGCTGATGGTCTGCGACACCAGCGCGAACACCGACAGCTGCTTGCTGGGGTCGGCGTCGTCGCTGCCGTCGTAGTCGGGGCACTCGGAGAACGGGTGACCGGCGCCGCTCGCGTCGCGGCACAAGAAGACGGCGTCTTCGCTGGCGGCCAGCGAAAACAGCTCGGCGACGGTCTCTTGCTCGGAGCAGCCGAACAGGGCGAGACCGCCGAGGGTCAGGGCGGCCGCGATCGACGCGGCTCTCACTTCGAAGCCCTCGGCGGCTTGGGCACGCCGAGCGTGCCGAGCATGGTGCCGTATGTTTGCGGATGCTGGAGATCCAAGCTGAAGACTCCGATGTACGAATCCGTGAAGTGGCCGACGTACAGGCGTGAAGCCTGCGTGTCGACGGCAACGGCGTGGGGACCACGCCCGGTCGAAATCTCGGCCTCGAAGCGCGAGCGCTGCGGGTCGTAGACGAAGATGCGGCGCGAGTCGAAGCACACCACGAACACGCGCGTCTCGAGCTCACCCGAGCTCGAGCGCACCTGGCCCACGACCACGCGCGAGGGGCCGACCGTGAGCGGCAGGCTCTGGAAGAAGTAGGGCTGATCGAGCGGCGGTGCGGTGCGACCGATCAACAGGCTCGCGGGCGAGCGGTTGGCCACGTAGACGTCGAGCGAGACGAGGGCGGCCCGGTCGATGCAGGCTTGGTCGTCGCCGCAGCGCGCCTCGGCCGCGCGGCGAGCCGACGCGTCGACGGCGATGCCGCGGGAGTCGGTGCCGACCGAGTTGGCGTCGATGCCCACTCCCCCCGCGTCACTCAAGAAGTCACGCTCGGGAGAAGACGGTAGGTCGGCCGAAAAGCGCAGCACGCGGACCTGGGCCGAGTTGCGGAACGTCATCAAGAAGCCGGCCTGATCGTCGCCGGCGTTGGCAGAGCCCGCCGACGGGCCGGCAGCCACTTGCTTGCGCAGCGGCATGCTGGCGACTCCGGTCGGACGCGAGGGCATGCGATCGGAGGTGAGCGCGAAACGGAGCCGCGGCCCCACGCTCGTCTCCCAATCGTTGACGAACAAAGACGCGCTGCCGCTCGTTTGGTTGGTGACGACGATGGTTCGCCCGCTCTCGGTGGCGTCGATGCCGAAGGGCTCCGCGGCCAGCCTCAGCTCGCGTGAGCTCTCCTCCGGATCGTCACCAGCGCGGTGGGCGCCGTCGCAGGCTCCCTCACCGCTCTGCCCGCACTCGAGCGCGCCGTCGCGCACGTCGATCCAGTGCAGCGTCGCGTCGCCGCGAACGGGAATGAACAAGCGCTCGGGCGCGCCCTGCCCGCCTGCCTCCTCGGCGCCTTCCGGTCGCTGCCGGAGCACGACGTCGGTCGCGAACGCACCGATCTTCACGCTGCTGCGCGGCGCGACGGTGACCGCCTTGCAGCGCCCGGGGTAGAGCAAGCGCTCCGACGCGCTGCGATCACCGGCCGAGCAAACTTCACCTTCGAAGCGAGCGCAGAGGCCGTCGGCGACGTCGCAAGCAGCGCCGTCGCAATCCGCGTCGCTCGAGCAAGGCAGCGCCACTTGCTCGGCCAGGTCCGCGAGGGCGTACGACTGCACGGCGCCGCCGTTGTATTGCAGATCGAAGTCGCTCGAGACGACGAACAGGTGCTCGCTGTCCGCGTCGAGCGCGAGCCCGACCGGAAAGTAGATCTCTTCGACGGGAACTTCGACGCCCTCACCGGCGCCAAAGCAACCGCTCAGGAGCAGGCTGAAAGCAAGTAACGGAAAGACGCGGCGCATCGGCGCCGAGGCTTGTACAACGCTACCGGGGCGTTTTCAAAGCTCAGCCGAGGTCGATGATGATGACGCCGCGTTCCGGGTCATCCTGCTGCTCGTCGTCGTCGCGCTTCGGCTGCGGCGCCGGGCGATAGGCGTCGACCGGCAGCTCGACGCGCGGCCGATCCCGCTCGATACGGCGACGTTCCTCTTCTTCTCTTCGCCGAATTTGGTCGATGATGAAGGGAGGAAGCATGGTGCGCCTCGCTTTCGCGATAGGAACGCGTCGTGAAAACGCGGTCCTTGTCAGAAATCTAGCCGTCAACGCCGGAAGGTCAAGCTCGGAGCGCAGGGCCAAAGCGGGCGGCTGGCCGAAATAGCGCGAAGCGTCCCCATCGGGGTAGGCTGCAGGCCAGGTCTTGACCACGGCGTCGAATGATAGAGCGGCCGGCCCTGCCGCGGGTTTGAGTGTGATGCTGCGCGTCGCACGGAAGCTGGCGTTTTCCTTGTGGCTGGCCGGGGGGCTCACGCTCGGCGCGAGACCGGCGCACGCCGCGTTCGAAGTCAGCGACACCAGCTGGGAGGGCGGCAGCGAGCTGTTCGAGCTGGCCAAGAAGCGCCTCGGACGCGAGCGCCTGGAGATTGCAGCCACGCTCGACTACTCGAAGCTCACGGCGAAGGACGGCGTGGTGATTTTGCATCCGCTCGCCACGCTCGACTACGCCGAGCTCAGCGCCTTTCTGCGCGCCGGTGGCCGCGTGGCGCTGCTCGACGACCATGGCAGCGGCGACGCATTCCTCGCGCGCTTTCAAATCTTTCGCGTGCGCGCGCCCCTCACACCCGAGAAGACCCTCCGCGCCAACCCCAACTTGGCGTTGGCGGAGCCCGCGGTGCAGCTCGTGGCCGGACAGGAGCAGAATCGGCACCCGATCACGCAGAGCGTCGAAACGGTGGTCACCAATCACCCGACCGCGCTCACCCACCCTAGCCTCACACCGGTGCTCAGCATCGCCGCGCGCGGCGAGCCGGACGCGACGCTGGCCGTCACCGGCATCATCGCCAACCGCGGCCGCCTGTTCGCGATGGGCGATCCGTCGGCGTTCATCAATCTCATGCTGCGCTACCCGGGCAACCGCAAGTTCGCCGAGGGGCTGCTCAACTATTTGGTGGAGCCCGACAGCTGGGGCGAGCGCGGCGGCAAGCTCTACTTCGTCGCCAACGACTTCGGGCAGCGGGGGCAATTCGGCGATCGGGGCGGCGCGCTCGCCAACTTCGGGCAGGCGCTGACCGATACGCTGGAAGAGGTGCACGATCACGGGCTGCCCGACCCCCTACCGCTGGTGCTCGGGGGTGCCGGCTGCTTGGGCATCTTGGCGTGGGCGCTCTTGAACGCGGCTCGCCCGCGGCCGCGCGTGACGCCGCGCTACGTCACGGCGGAGCCGCTCGTGGCGCAGGGCGGTCCCTCAGGGCGCGTGGCCGTGCTCTCGGCGCCGAGCACCGACGCGGCGCTCGGCCTCTCGGAGCTGCGCGGCGCCGCGCTCGAGCTGCTCGGCGAGCGTCTGAGCCTGGGGCGAGGCCCTACGGCCAAGCTCGTGATCGCCGAGATCGAACGCCGCCAGCTGCTCTCGGACGAGGCGCGCCGCGACCTCGAGCTCACTTTCTCCGAGCTTCGACAGATTGAAGATCGCATCGTCAAAAAGCAGCGCAGCCTGATCCCAGCCGCGCGTCTGGAAGCGCTGCGCAAAAAGGTGATGGCGGCCGTGCTTGAAATCGAGCAGCGTTGCGGGGCCGTCTGATGCACGCCCTGCAGGTTACCGAAATCGAGGCTGCCCGAGAGCGATTGCTCGAGCTGAAGCGCCAGGTCTCCCGCGTCTACATCGGCGACGCGTCCGCGGTGGATTTGCTCACGGTCGCGCTGCTGTCGCGCGGACACGTCCTGCTCGAGGGGGTGCCCGGCATCGCCAAGACGACGCTGGTGAAGAGCTTCGCCCTCGCGCTCGGCAGCTCCATTCGCCGCGTGCAGTTCACCCCCGACCTGCTGCCGGCCGACATCACGGGCACCTACGTGCTGAGCCCGCGTGACGGCACGTTCGCGCTGCGCGCCGGCCCCATCTTCGCCAACGTGCTCTTGGCGGACGAGATCAACCGCGCCCCCGCCAAGACGCAGTCTGCGCTGCTCGAGGCCATGCAAGAGCGGCAAGTCACGATCGAGGGCGATCGCTTCGAGCTGCCCGACCCGTTCTTCGTGCTGGCGACGCAGAACCCGGTCGACCTCGAGGGCACCTACCCGCTGCCGGAGGCGCAGATCGACCGCTTCCTGGTGCGGGTGTCGATGGGCTACCCCACGCCTCGCGACGAAGTGGCGATGTTGCGGACGCACGGCATCGCCCCGCCACCGGTCGGCGTGGTGCTGAGCCCGACCGACGTGCTTCAGCTGCAGTCGATCGCGGCGCGCATCCACGTCGAAGACGACCTGTACGAGTACGCGGTGGGGCTGACCGGGTTCACCCGCTCGCACCCGCGCGTCGTGCTCGGCGCCTCACCGCGCGCCACGCTCGGGCTGCTCCGCGCCGCCAAGTCGCTGGCCGTGCTCGCCGGTCGCCCTTTCGTCACGCCGGATGACCTCCGCTTCCTCGCCGGTCCCGTGCTCGCCCATCGCCTCATCCTCGTGCCGGAGCTCGAAGGCGACCCCAAGGCGCGCGCCTCCCTCATCGACGAAGCCACCGCCAAGGTGCCTTACCGCCGCGCCGCTCGGTAGTCTCGGCGGTCGGCGGTCAGCGGTCGAAATGAAACCGCTCGGGCGTCCCCGTGCCCGGCCGTGCCAGACGATCCGTAGCGTGAGCTATGCTGCTGCCGCGGGGATCACGCTGGCTTTGGCGGCCCTTCGGTACGCGCCGGGAGCGCTGCCGACGGCGCGCTTGAAGGCTTTCGAGAACGCGGCTTCGGAGTCGTAGCCCACGCGCTCGGCGATGTCGGCCAAGGTGGCGCTGCTTTGACGCAGCAGGCCGGCAGCTTTCTGCATGCGCCAACGCGTGACGTAGGCCAGCGGCGGCTCACCCACCAGCCGCGCGAAGCGCGAAGCGAAGGCCGAGCGTGACATGGCCACCCTCGCCGCCAGCGACTGTACCGTCCAATCGAGCTCAGGGCTCTGATGGATCAAGCCGAGGGCGGAGCCGATTTGCGCATCGCCCAAGGCGCCCAGCCAGCCGCTCGCTCCGGGCGGCAGCGAGGCCAAGTAGCCGCGCACGATCTGAATGAACAGCACATCCGCCAGGCGACTGACGACCGTCTGCGAGCCGGGACGCCCCGAGGCCGCTTCGCACGCGATGAACTTCAACGTCGGCTCCAGCCAGTGCACGTTGTGGCTCATCTCTCCCGGCAGCACGATCAAGGGCGGCAGCACCGAAAGCAGCGGATTGTTGCGGCGATCTTCGAAATGGAACGAGCCCGTGACGAGGGTCGCGCTGGCGCCCTCGCCGCCCACGTTGATGGATGCCTGACACTTGCCGCTCGAGCCCGTGAACAGCTCGCGCAGCGGGCGAATCGGCGAGCTTGGAACGTCACGCAAGGCGTGAGCGTGGCCATGCGGCAGCGCGACCAAATCCCCGCCGCGCAAGTGGACGGGCTCCTGCCTCTCGACCTCGAGCCAGCACTCGCCCGACAGCACGACGTGGAACTTCGCGTCTTCCTCGTCGGCCTCGACGCCGAACCCCCACGGGGCTGCCGCCTCGACGCGTCCGTAGCAAGCCGCACCCACTCGAACCGTCTCCAGCACGTCCGTCAGCACGTCTGTCGTGGGCATCGTACGAATAAACAGGAAATGTGGTCGAATCCGAGCTGACCGTCCAGTCAGCGTTCGAGAGAACTAGCAGCTAGTATTCTGACCGTCCAGTCAGAAAACCACCGGAACTGCCAGCGTGCGACCAACTTGAGAAGGCTGGGAGCTTCTAACGCCGCTCCAGGCGAACCGTCAGGGGGGCCCCTGGTCGAAATCCCACGTCGCGTTCGAGCGCCGACAGGTCGACCAGCGAGTGAATGGATTCGGCCGGGCGGTTGAGGGGCGTCTGCGGAAAGAGCTCCGCGATCACCGCGGCCGCCGGCATGCCCTCGATTTCGACGGCTTGTGCAGGGAAGTACTGGTGATAGCCCGGCTGTTGGCGCTCGAGGACCAACGCCACGACGCGGGCTGCGTCGTCGAGCTTCAGGTAGGTCAGGCCCTCGCTCCGGTTGAGGCCGCTCGGTGGGAGCGGCGTCTGAAGCCGGTTCGTGAACCATTCTCCGGCCAGCATCGGGAAGCGCAGGGCGGTGCAGGTCAGCGCTGGGTCGAGCGAACACATCAAGCGCAGCGTGCGCTCGGCGAACTCCTTGCTCAGGGCGTAGAAGTTGTCGCCGGGGTTCGGAGGAGCGTCGCCATCGAGCGGGAAGTAAGGGATGCCGAAGGGAGGCTCCGCGGACGGTTGCCCATGGTCGAGGCGGATCATCGCTTGCAGCGAGCTGGCGAAGACGATGCGCTTGACCCCGAGCTCGACCGCGGCGCGAAACACGTTGGCGTTGATGGTGGTGTTCTCGCCCAGCACGACTTGAGGCGCCGCTCCGCCGTTGAGGTTGGGGATGTTGCCGAGGTGCACGAGCGCATCGCGCCCCTCGAGCAGCGGGTATGGAGCGAGCGGCTCGCGCAGATCAGCCAGCGTCAGGGGCACCTCGAGCGCGGCAAAGCGCCGATCGGTGGCGCGCACGTCGTGGCCCGCGCGCGCCAGCTCCTGGCACACCACTCGGCCCAAACGGCCGCTCGCTCCCGTGACCAAGACCTTCATGACGCGAGCGCTTGTAGCACGAGCGCCGCTCCCTCACCCCGACCCCAGCGGCGACCGCCACAGGAGCCAATCCATAGCGCTCAGCTGCCGGCCGAGGCCCAGCGCGACAGGTAGCTGAGACCCGACGCGATCGGCTGGCGGTAGCCGTAGTGGGCCTCGAGCTGCGAGAGCTCTTGGTGGAGCGCCTCCGCGAGCGGCCCCGGCGCGCCGAGCTTGTACAGGCTCTCGAGCAGGTTCCAGCGCAACAGCCAGTCGTGCGGGAAGCTCGTCACTAGCTGTGCATGAACGCGCTCGAACACCGGCACGACGTCGGCGCCGAGGGCGGCCCTGAGCGCGCCGAGCGCCGATTCGTAAAGCGCAAGCAGGGCGTGCTCGCGCGGAGGGATGGAGTGCGCCTTCGGCACGCGGGTGTCGGGCAGCTCGGTGCTCGGAAAGAAATCGCTCGGGGCGCCCGCGTGAGCGCCGAGGGCGCGCGGCGCGAGCACCACCACCTGCCCCGGCGCGAGCACGTCGTGCAGGTCCGTGCCGAGCGACAGCTCGCCTCGCTCGACGACGATGATGGCGGCGGCGTCACCTGGCCCGCGCTGCACCAGGCGCGCCTCACCGCGCACGCGGGCACCGCTCGGTAGCGAAAGCGCGAACTGACCCGCCGAAAGCTCGCGCGAAAGCTGCCCCGCGTGGCCCAGCAGCGCGTACAGACCGATTGATTCCGCCTCCACGCCGCTGAGCTCCGCTCGCACGCCGCCGAGCTCCGCTCGCGCCCGTCCGCGGAAACCGAGCAAGGACGAGCGGTCACCGGCCGTGAGCCGCTGCCCCAGCACGCCGTGAATCACCAGCCCGCCTTCGAGGGTGACGGTCGAGATCTCGGCCGCCGCCAGCGCTTCGGCGATCGCGTCTTCCCCGCCCCGTACCGACGGCAGCTCCGAGACCACCGCGTCCAGCACGTCGTGCAGGTGCTCGAAGCTCGGCGTGACGAACAGCTGCGGTTGCGGCCTGGTGACGTCGTAGTCGACCCCGCCCGCCGACGCGGTCAGCAGCAGCTTGGCCACGCGCGGATCGTGACAAGACAGGCTCTCCCACAGCGAAGAGAGCAGGCCCGCGCCGTACAGCTTGTAGTCGCGTGGCGTGCCGACCAAGCCGTACTCGGCCGTCCACCAGTAGAGCCGCGAGAGCCGCGCCGCTTCGCTCGTGCGTGTGACGCCCGCGTACGCCTCGGCCAGGGCGCGCTCGGCGCGCTCGACCTCGGCCGCCGACGCGCTCACGGCTTCTTTGATCTCCGACAGCGCGTGGATGGCGCGGTCGACCCGGGTGTCCTCCGGCAAGGTGAAAGCGCGCGCGCCCGCGGCGCCGATGCGCCGGAGGTAAGCGGCGTAGGTCGGCTCCGGCAAAATGGGCGCGTGCCCCGCCGCCTCGTGAATGATGTCGGGCGCTGGCGTGTAGACCAAGTGCTCGGCGCTGCGCATGTCGGCCGCCACGGGCAAGATCGACAGCGACTGCAGCTCCTGAAAGGCGCGCGGCGGGATGAAGCCGTCAACGCACACGCAGCCCCAGCCCAGCGGCGCGAGCATCGCGTCCATCTCCTCGATGCGCGGGATGCGCTCCACGGAGATGCCGCTCTGCCCGAGCCCGCGCGCGTAGGCGGGGTGCGCGGTGGCCGCGAGCCGCGCGTGCGCCTGCAGCAGCACGAAGCGCCACACCGCCTGGTCGATGGCCGTGTAGCGCGAGTAGTCTTGCTGCACGATCAGGTGCCGCAGATGCGGAGGGACGCGCGCGAGGGTGCCTTGTCCGGTCAACCCTCCAGTTTGGATCGACCCGCGCCCGCCCGCCATCGCATGCCCCCCCTCGCGCGGCCGGTGTGCCAGCGCCCCACCGTTTGGCTCCGCATGACCCGGCGCTGGCGCAGCGGGTGCGCGCTCCGCATGAGTCCCACCGACAAGCAGGCCCTCTCGTCCGCAAACGCTACCGCTACCGGCGTCTGCGAATTGGCGCTCGTCCGAACCCCACCCCCAGTCCGAGCCCGCAACCGCTCCCGATCAGCCGCTCCCGCCCGGCCCGATCACAATCAAGGCTGGGGTCAGGCGGCCTACAGCGAGAGATCGAGCAAGGTCGTCTCCGCGCCGAGGATCTCCGGCAGCTTGAGCCGCGGTAGATCGAAGGCCTGGCCGAACGTGAAGTAAACGGCGCCCGGCAGCGGACGATCGGGGCTCCGCCCGCGACCGGGCGTGAGCGGAGCGGCCCAATCGACGCGGAACGAGGCGCGGTTGATCTGCGGAAACAGGACGCGCGCGCCGATGCCCAAGGACTGCCGCAAGCCCGCTGCTTCGCGCTGGTCGTGCCGCGTCGATAGCGCCTCGCGGAAGCGGCTGCCCACCCCCGCTACGTCGTAGAACAGCACCGCCCCGACGCGCGCCGAGAGCACGTCGATGCTCGAGGTACGCAGCTCGGCGCTGGCGGCCAGCGCGTGCGCGCCGCGAAACGCGCCGATCATGTAGCCGCGCGGCCGCGACTCGCCCCCGAGCACCAGCTTGCGATTGAGGTAGTTTTCGTAGGTCGAGACCGCGACCACGTCCGTCACCAGCCGCGCGAAGCGATACTTCGGGCTGATCACGCGCAGCGCGCCCTGCGCCAGCGCTTGATGCTTGGCGTCGTTCGCGGTCTCGATGCTGGAGCTGGCGACGCCGCGCACGAGGCCATCACCGAGCGGCCAGGTGTAGCCGAGCCAAGCGACGGTCCCGAGCAGATCACGGGAAGAAACGGCGGCCTGCAGCGCCGGGTAGACGCGCAGCGCGAGCATCTGCCCGAGCTGATACGACTCTTGCAGCTCGAGCGTCTCGACGTCGCGCGTGGCGAGGTAGCGTGTGCCCTTGTGCTCGAGCTGCACGAACGGGCTGAGACGCGTGTCGCTCACCGGCACCTCTTCGCGCACGAAGGCCGCGAAATCGCGCTCGGACACGTCAGGCGGGCGAGCGGCGCGGAACTTCCGCCGAATCAGCTCCACGCCGCCGGTGAGCACGGTCTTGTTCCGAGTGCCGAACGAGCGCGACAGCTCGCCGCCCGTGCGCGTGATGTGCGTGGTGTACACGATCGGGACGCCGTGCGACCGAAACGGCTGGCTGAAGATCTCCGCGCTAGGCGGCCAGCCGTAGTCGATGCGGACGCCGCCGCTCTCGAGCAGGCGTGTCTGCTCGAAGGACCAAGCGCCGCCCACCAGAAACGCCCATTTGTCGGAGAGCGCGACCAGGTCTTGCCGCAACACGAAGCTACCGAGGGAACCTTCGGCCTCCCCGCTCTCGGTGTTCACGTGCACGTTCACCGCGCCGTAGGCGTCGACGTCGCTGTCGAACAGGGACGGATACGAGCCGAGCACGCCCAGCGTGTAATGGTCGGGCTGCAGCACGAATTGCGCTCCGAGCTGGGCGCGCAACCCGAACAGGTTGTTCTCGAGCGGGTTGAGGAACAGGTAGGTGATGTTGGTCGGCGTGCCTTGCAGCTGCGAGTTCAGTCGCAAGCTCCAGATGTCGCGCACGATCACCACGACGCGGACCGTGCCCGGCGTCTTGCCCGGGAGCGCGACGATGACCACCACCCCGAACTGCGGGATCAGCTGCAGGTTGCGCAGCGTCTCTTCCACCAACTCCGCGCTGTACTCCTCGCCCGCCGAGAACAGCAGCTCGCGGCGGATCACGTGCTCGCGGGTCTGCGCGTGCAGCACGTTGACGAAGTCGGGGATCGGGTCGTCGCTGTCGAACACGGCCAAACGCACGATCTCCACGCTCTCGATGCGCTTGCCTTCCGGATGCGGGTCGCGGTCGACAGCGGGGCCGAGCGCGCGTGTCACGCTGCGCTCCTCGAGCTCCGACCGCTCGAGCGCCGCGGCGAGCGCCGGCTGCGCCGCGGCTGCCAACGCCAAGGCGCCGCAAACGAGCCACCTCTCCCAGATCCGGCCGACCGTCGACTTGCTCCCGGGCAGATTGCGCGCGACCGGCACGTTCCGACCAGCCTAGCCCTTCCGAGCACGGCGCAGTCGGACTATCGTTCCCGCGTGCAGATCCACCCCACGCGCGAGAGCGCGGACCTGGCCCTGTCGGGCATGCTGGTCGTCATCGGCGGGCTGCTGATGCAGTCGGGGCCGGTCGTCGCGTGGGGCGGCGCGCTGGTCCTCGGCTTGGCGGTGGCGCGCGCGCTGACGCGCTTGGGGGTGAGCCGCGTGCGCGCGGCCGGCTTGGAAATGCTGTGGCGCGGTGAGACACGCAAGCTCACGGCCGCTCGCGGCGCGGAGCTGGTGCTGCACGCGGAGCTGCGCAATCGCCACGCAGCGCCGGTGCGCTTTCGTGGCCTGCGAGCGGTCGCCGCGCCCGAGCTGTCGGTGCAGGTCAGCCCCGAAGCGGACGAGGTCCCAGGGGGCACGCGGCTGCGCGTGACGCTCGTCGTACGCGGCCTGCGCGTCGGTCGCCACGGCATCCATGGCCTGTCGCTCGAGGTGGAGTCAGGGCCCAGCTTGTTCGAGGTGCCGCTCACCTTCGCCAATCCATTCGGCATCGAGGTCATGCCCGCGCCGTACTCGCTGCTGGTGCGCTCGGCGCGCGGCGGGCGCAGCCGGCAACAGGCGGACGAGGGGCGCCCGGGCCGCCTACGCGGCGAAGGTGGGGAGCTGCGCGAGCTACGCGAGCACAACAGCGGGGATCCGTTCCGGCGCATCGCTTGGAAGGCGTCGGCGCGCCGCGGCGTGCTGCTCGTCCGCGAATACGAGCGTGACGAGCGTGACGTCGTGTGGCTGATCCTCGACGCAGCCGTCGACCACTGGGCGGGGCCGCCCGGAGAAGCCGCGCTCGACCGCGCCATCGACCAAGTCGCCTCGGTGGCGCTGCGGCACGGCCAAGCGGGGGACCGCGTGGGCCTGGCGGTGGTGGGGACCCGCACGCTGTGCTTCGAAAAGCCGGAGCGCGGGGTCAGTCACGTTACGCGGCTGATCGAGAAGCTGATGCAGGTCACCGGCTGCATGGACGCCGATCGCAGCGGGCTCGACGAAGCGGAGCTGTCTCTGCGCGTGATCGAGCACATGCGCCCGCTCGATCCGGCGCTGGCCGCGCACGTGCGAGCCTCCGAGATCGATCGCGTCGCGCGCCGAGCGGAGAAGCTGCGGCCCCGCGCCCCGTTCGCCGACGTCTTGACGCAAGCGCCGACGCCGCGGGAGCGCTCGCTGCGTCGCTACTTGGCCGCGTTCGGCATCAGCTCGCCCGCGCGCGTCGATCCGGAGCGCGTCCGCGTCGACGCGGAGCTGATTCGTCTGATGGAGCGCTTGCGACAGCAGCGCGTGCGCCCCAGCTTGATCTACATGTGGTCGGACGCGCCGGACGAGGCGCTGCGCCCCGCCCTCTCCCGCGCGCTCGCGGAGCGCAAGCGGCGCGGGCTCACCTGGAAATGGGTCTTGCTCCGGCCGTCACTCGGCAGCAGCAGCGACGAATCGCCCAAGGCGCGCGCCGTCCGCGACGCCTTCGCCCTCCGGCAAAAACTAGCCGGCGAGCGCGGTGAGCGCGCCCTGCAGCGCCTCGGAATTCGCGTCGAACGGCTTCAAAAGCAGCATTGAAGCGGAAGCCGCGCGAGCTTGCGCGACTCGAGCGGGTTCACAGGAAGGGGGGAAGATGGGAAGGGATCGCGCTGCCGCCGCCGGGTGGCTAGCGCGACCCGGGTCCCCGCATCGGTCCCCCCTTCCTGTGGCCTCTCGCCCGCTACTTGGGGGCAGACGTCACGCTGAAGTCGCGGTCGATGGCGACTTGCCCGTCTACGGTCACGCGAGCATGCCAGTCGCCGAGCGGGTCCGCGGGGCGGAACGTGAACGGCACGTCGAGCTGGGACTGGCCGGCCTTAGCCAGCGCCTCGCCGACGAGCGCGGGCCGGGGCAGGTTCTTGTCGGTCTGCGGTAGAGAGATCTCCCAGCTCACTTTGAGGTCGCGGTCGAGCGGGGCCACGAACACGAGCCGGAAGCCGTGGCGCTGGCGGGCAGGATCCAGCTGCTTGGGGATCGCCTTCAGCTCCTGCACCTGACCGCCGAAGAAGACGCCGAACTCTGCCTCGCGCACGACGCTCTTCGGGGCGCGCTCGCACGCGGCGAGCGCCAGCAGCAGCAGCCAGGCTCGCTTCATGAGCGCTCGAGCTCCTGGGCCATGCGCTCGAAGTCCGCGACCGCGAGCGTCTCGCCCCGCGCGGACAGGTCGATCCGCCCGCGCGCGGCCGACGCTTCGATGTCGAGTGAGCGCGAGGAAAACACGCCTGACCACGCGTTTTTCAGCTTCTTTCGGCGTTGCGCAAAGGCTGCGCGAACCAGCTGACGAAACGCCTCCGTCTCTGGGCCCGCGCCGCGCGGCACCAGCGTGACCACCGCCGAGTCGACGTTGGGCTGCGGGTAGAACGCACCCCGCCGAATCACGAACGCGCGCTGAACCGCGAACGCGCGCTGGGCGAAGACGCTGAGCGCGCCGTAGGCGTCGGCGCCCGGCGCCGCCGCCAGGCGATCGGCCACTTCGAGCTGCACCAAGAACACCGCCCGCTCGATGCTCGGCGCGGCGTGCACCGCTTTCTCGAGCAGCGGTCCGGTGATCTGATATGGCAGGTTGCCGGCCACGACGTGTGGTCGCGGGCGCCCTTCCAGCGCCGTCGCGAAGTCGATCGCCTTCGCGTCTTCTTCCAAGATGGAAAGCCGCCCCGCTTCGACCTCGTGCGATAGCTCGCGGGCGAGCGCGGGCACCAGATCGCGGTCGCGCTCCACCGCGAGCACGAAGCTCGTGCCGCTCGCCAAGAGCGGCCGGGTCAACGCCCCGAGGCCTGCCCCCAGCTCGATCACGCTCCCGCCGCCGGCCGCGCACGCCTCCGCGATGCGCGCCGCCATCCGCTCGTCGGCCAAGAAGTTCTGCCCGAAGCTGTACTTGGGCCGAAGGCCATAGCGCTCGAGCAAAACCTTCGGGCTCTGGCCTTCCATGATGGGGAACGAATTAAACAGGGAGGCGGAGAGGCGGGGAATTTTTTTGGGGGCTAGCCGTACCCAGCGTCGCTCGCCGGCAAACGCCCGCGCGCCCGTCAACGTACTCTTGCCCGACGGTCCGCAGCGGAGTCGTCGGGCAAGGGCGCGTCGTGGCGTCGGTGGGGGCGCGCTCGAGCAGTGGGCGTCCGCCCGATTCTCAGTGCTTGGGAGCGTCTTCCGCGTGCTCGACGGCTTCGCCCTCGCTGTCGCCCTCGGCGGCCGCGGTCTTCGAGTAGTCCTCGACCACGCCCTGAGCGGCCACGTTGCGGACGCGCGGAGGCGGCGGGTCGCCGTGCAGCTCGAGCTGCGCCGCCGCCCAGAGCTCACGCTCCACGAGCTCGGCGTACTCGGCGCTGTCCGGATCGCCCTTGAAGTGGTCGAGCTGATCGTCCACTTCCTTGAGCTCGAGGCGGGTGCGCACCGGATCGACGGCGTCCTTCGTGATGAAGCGATCGGTGAGGAGCAGCGCCTTGTCAGCCGCGATCTCCACGAAACCAGGGCCAACCGCGACCGACTGGCTCTTGCCGTTCTGGATGTAGGTCACGATGCCGGTGGCGAGCGCGGCGAGCATCGGGCGGTGCTGCGGCAAGACGCCGAACTCGCCGCTGACGCTCGGCGCCGTCAGCTCGTTCACCGCCTCTTTGAGCTTCAGCCCGTCGGGCGTGACGATCTCGAGCGCGATGGTGTCCGCCATATCAGGCCGCCTTCAGCTTGGCCGCCGCCTGCTTGGCTTCTTCGATGTTGCCGACCATGTAGAAGGCCTGCTCGGGCAGGTCATCGAGGGCGCCCGAAAGGATCTCCTTGAAGCCCGCGACCGTCTCCTTGAGCGGCACGTACTTGCCGTCGCGGCCCGTGAACTGCTGCGCCACGAAGAAGGGCTGCGAAAGGAAGCGCTCGATCTTGCGGGCGCGCGCGACGACCGCGCGGTCGTCCTCGCTCAGCTCGTCCATACCGAGGATGGCGATGATGTCCTGCAAGTCCTTGTACTTCTGCAGCGTTTGCTGGACTTGGCGCGCGACCGCGTAGTGCTCCTCGCCGATGACGTCGGGAGCGAGCATGGTGCTCGTGGAGTCGAGCGGATCCACCGCCGGGTAGATGCCCTTCTCCGAGATGGAGCGCGAGAGCACCGTGGTGGCGTCCAAGTGCGCGAACGTCGTCGCGGGCGCCGGGTCGGTCAAGTCGTCGGCGGGCACGTAGATGGCCTGGACGCTGGTGATCGAGCCCTTGTTGGTGGAGGTGATGCGCTCCTGCAGGTTGCCCATCTCGGTGGCGAGCGTGGGCTGGTAGCCGACGGCGCTCGGGATACGACCGAGGAGCGCGGACACCTCGGAGCCGGCCTGCGTGAACCGGAAGATGTTGTCGACGAAGAGCAGCACGTCCTGGCCCTCTTCGTCGCGGAAGTACTCGGCGCAGGTCAACGCGGAGAGCGCGACGCGGGCGCGGGCTCCCGGCGGCTCGTTCATCTGACCGAAGATGAGCGCCGTCTTGCTGAGCACCGGCTCACCGGTCTCGAGCTTCGACTCCTTCATCTCGAGGAACAAGTCGTTGCCTTCGCGGGTGCGCTCACCTACGCCCGCGAAGCAGCTCACGCCGCCGTGCGCCTTGGCGACGTTGTTGATGAGCTCTTGGATGAAGACCGTCTTGCCGACGCCGGCGCCGCCGAACAGGCCGATTTTGCCGCCTTTGCGGTAGGGGGCGAGCAGATCGATCACCTTGATGCCGGTCTCGAAGACCTCGACGCTCGTGTTCTGATCGACGAACAGGGGCGCGGGGCGGTGGATGGGCGAGCGCTTCTTCGCGTTGACCGGGCCGGCCTCGTCGACGGGCTTGCCGACGACGTTGAGGATGCGGCCGAGCACCTCGGGCCCCACCGGCATCTGAATCGGCGCTCCGGTATCGGTGACCTCGACGCCTCGCACCAGGCCCTCGGTGGCGTCCATCGCGATGGTGCGGACCATCGACTCGCCGAGGTGCTGGGCGACCTCGAGCACGAGGTTGTCCTTCTCGCTCGAGACGTTGGCGTTGGTGACCGTGAGCGCGTTCAGGATTCTGGGCAGCTTGCCGGGCGGGAACTCGACGTCCACCACCGGCCCGATCACCTGAATGACTTTGCCCTTACCGCTGCTGCTCGTCGTCGTCATTTCGCGTAAATTCCTTGAAGCTCACAGGCGTGCCGAGAAGCCGCCGTCGCGAGAAAGCCGCGCCCTGAACGGACGCGCGGGCCGCGTCTACCACGCAGCCAAATCCTGGGCTAGTGGTTCCGTGCTTCGTGTGCCGGAATGCAAATCCGTCTGCAACGGAAATGCGCTCCCAACTGCGCCCCTTCGATCCGGCGCCCGGCTCGTTCGCCTCCCGCCCGCCCTCGTCCGCCTCTCCTGACCGCTGCTCGCTGACCCCTCCCTGACCCGCGCCCACCGAACTAATGACGATGCCCCCCGCGCGCCCGCCGCGCTTGAATCAGCGGCAGATGTAAGGCCCGCACCGACCTGCGCGACTAGCGCGAGGGCCTCCTCGATCATAAGAATCGCGCGAGGCCGCCTGCAGAGTCGGTTACTCTGCAGGGTCGGAGCCTGAGCGACCACGAAATGTCGGGACATGCTGCACACAGCCACGGAGCGTCGGTTCCCGCCGTCGGCGAGCTGATCGCGAAGAAGTATCGCGTGGAGCGGCTCGTCGGCCGCGGCGGCATGGGCGTCGTGCTCGCCGCGACTCACGTGCAGCTGGGACAAACGGTCGCGATCAAGCTGCTGACGCTCCCCCCCGACGAGGATCGCCGCGACGAGGCGATCGCCCGCTTCCTCAACGAGGCACAAGCCGCGGCTCGTCTGCAAAATGATCACGTCGTGCGCATCTACGACGTCGGCCAGCTCGACGACGGCCTGCCGTTCATGGTCATGGAGCTGCTCTCTGGCCAGGACCTGGGAACGATCCTCGACGAACGAGGCGCGCTGCCCGAGCCCGAGGCGGTCGACTACGTGCTGCAGGCCTGCGCCGGCATCGCGGAGGCGCACCAGCTGGGCGTCGTGCACCGCGATCTCAAGCCGTCCAACCTGTTCGTTACCCGACGCAGTGACGGCTTGCCGCTGCTGAAGGTGCTCGATTTCGGCATCTCCAAGCAGTTGACGGATCCAGGTTCCGGGCAAGCGCTGCCGACGTTCACCAACACTCGCACCCTGATGGGCTCGCCGAACTACATGTCACCGGAGCAAATCCGTGACGCGCGGCGGGTGGATGGGCGCACCGATATTTGGGCGATGGGCATCATCCTGCAGGAGCTCATGACCAACGCGCCCGTCTTCCACGGCGAGTCGTTCCCGGGCGTCTGCGCGGCGATCGTCGCGGACCCGCCGATGCCGGTGCGCACGATGCGGCCCGACGTCAGTCAGGCCCTCGAGGGCATCATCGAGCGCTGCCTGCAGAAAGACGTGACCCAGCGCTTTCAGTCGATCACGGAGCTGGCGAGCGCCCTCTCACCGCTCGGGTCCCGCGCGGTCTCCGGTGGCCACTCGCAGCCGGTGATTTACAGCTCGCAGACCCGGCTCCGGGAACCCACCGCCGCCGCGGCCTCCGCAGCCCCGCTGCCCGACGACAAGACCGTAGCGATGCCTTCGTCGCCGGACCTGACTCACACCCCCGGCGTGACGCCAGCCCGCAGCGGCACGCTCGAGTCGGCGCGACTGGCCACGAGCGCGACGCACAGCGCGCTCTCGGTGCCCGACTCGAAGATCGAAATCGTCACCGCGAAGGAGTCCTCTCTCGGGCCGCGCTCGAGGCTGCGCCGACTGGCGCTGCCCCTGGCGCTCGGCGCCCTGCTGGTGGCGGGCTCGCTCTGGTTCAAAGCCTCGATGAGCCGAGTCAGCGCCGTTACCAGCGCTGACCTGCCGAGCCCGAGCGCGCCGCCCAAAGCCGTCTCTCGCTTCGCGCTTCACATCGACTCGGACCCGTCCGGAGCCAGCGTCAGTGAAGGCAGCGAGCTGCTCGGCTCGACCCCGCTGACCGTGGAGCTGAGCATCCCCGAAGGCGCGAGCCCCCGGGTGCTCGTCGTCGAAAAAGACGGGTTCGAGCCCTATGTCATACGGCAAGGAGCTGCGGCGCGGGAAGTGCGCGTGAGCGCGCCGCTGCGCCGGTTGCCGTCGACACCTGAGCCGCCTCTCCCTGCTCGAGCCCCCTCGGCCGCCGTGGCTCCCGCCGCTGCGCCCGCGGCCGCCCGCAGGCTTCCGGCCAGCGCGCCGCCCAAGGCGCTGAGGGGCGCGCCTGCCAAGCAGCCGCCCGCAACTACCCCTCAGACTCCGAGCGACATTCGGCTAGAACGCTAGCTGGATGCGTCTCTCCTCTTTCGCCTTCGCGCTGATCGCAGCAGCCGCGGTCGCGACCGCTCCCGCTCGCGCCGATGACCTCGCCGACGAGGCCGACCTCAAGTTTCGCCTCGGCGCCGAGGCTTACCAGCGCGGCGACTACCGGAGCGCGCTCGAGCAATTCTTGGCGTCGAACCGGCTCGTCCCCAACCGCAACGTCACGTTCAACGTGGCGCGCTGTTACCAAGAGCTGAAGCAGTACCCGGAGGCCTACCGCTACTTCGTGCTCACGCTGCGCGACGAGACCAACCCCGAGGCGCGCGCGCGCATCGAGCGTGAGCTCGAGCAAATCAAGAAGAACGTGGCCGTGCTCGAGCTCGAGAGCGAGCCCGCGGGCGCCACGGTGTTCGTCGGACGACGCGACCTCGGCTCGCGAGGCAACACTCCCACGTCGCTGGGCCTCAAGCCGGGCACGTACGTCGTGCTCGCCGAGCTGCCCGGCCACTATCCCGCGCGCGTCGAGGTGCCGGCCATCGCCGCCGGGCAAGCCCAGCGCGTGCGGCTGAAGCTCGAGCCGATCTTGGGGCAGGTCCAAGTCGACGAATCGGCGCGCGGGGCCAGCGTTCGGGTCGACGCCGCCGACGCGCCCGTGGCCTGCACCGCTCCCTGCACCTTGGAGCTGAGCGAGGGCCGCCACCGCCTGTTCCTCGCGCGCCCCGGCTACCAGCCGGCGCGCGTCGAGGTCGATGTGCGCGCCAAAGAGCGCGCCAGCGTGCGGCCGGAGCTGGTCGCGCAAACGGGCTCGATCGTCATCAGCAGCGACGAGCCAGGCGCGCTCGTCGAAGTCGATGGGCGGCCGCGCGGCTTCACCCCGCAGGTGCTGAACCTGCAGGTGGGCGAGCACGAGCTGCGCCTCTCGCTGAGCGGCTACAAGCCGGTCACGCGCCGCGTGCTGGTGGAGAGCGCGCGCGAGGCTCGCGTGGAAGTGACGCTCACGCAGTCCGAAGAGGTGACGGCGGCGTCGCGCTCCACCGAGGGCGTCGACGACGCCCCCAGCTCCGTCAGCATCATTTCGCAGCGCGAGCTGGCGGCGCTGCGCTACCCCACGTTGGTCGAAGCGCTGCGCGGGTTGCCGGGCGTGTATTCGTGGAACGATCGCAGCTACCAGGCCGTCGGCTTCCGCGGCCTCGGCCGGCTCGGCAGCTACGGCAACCGGGTGCTGGTGCTGGTGGACGGTCACCCGCTCAACGACAACTGGCTCGGCTCGTCTTACGTCGGCTACGACGCCCGCGCCGGCCTGGAGGACGTCGAGCGCATCGAGGTCGTGCGCGGCCCGGGCTCGGTGTTGTACGGCACCAACGCCTTCTCCGGCGTCATCAACCTCGTCACGCGCAGGCCGAGCGAGCGCGGCGGTGAGCTGGGCATCTCGACCGCCGAGAGCGGCGTGGCGCGGGGTCGCGCGCGCGCCAACGTCCCCTTCGCCGGCGGCGGGGGGCTCTGGGCCAGCGCCGCGATCGCGCGCGGCGGGGGGCGTGACTTCTATTTCCCCGAGCTCGACGCCGACTCGCGCGGCGCCGACGGCTTCGAGGCGGGCACCCTCGAGGGCCGGCTGTACCGCGGCGCGTGGAGCGCGGCCTGGTACCTGCAGTCGCACCACAAGCAGCTCCCGACCGGGGAGTACGAGACGCTGCTCGCCGACCCGCGCACCGAGCAAACCGACGCCCGCGCCTCCCTCGAGCTCAAAGCGGAGCCGAGGTGGAGCAGCTCGCTCAGCACCCTGACGCGCGTTCACGCCAACCACTATCGATTCGATGGCGGCTACGCGCGCGCGCCCGCCGAGGATGGCCTCGAAACCGACACCTTTCGCGGTACGTGGCTGGGCCTCGAGCAGCGCGTCGAGCTGACACCGAACGACCTCGTCAAGCTCACCTTGGGCGGCGAAGGCCAGCTGCATCTGCAGGTCAAAGAGCAAGCGCGGAACGAGTCCGGCATCTTCCTCGACGACGATCACCCTTACCAGGTGGGCGCCGCTTACGCGCTCGTCGACGTGCGACCGAGCGAGCGGCTGCATTTGGCGGCGGGCGCCCGCCTCGATGCCTACTCGACGTTCGGTCGCTCGCTGAGCCCGCGCGCCGCGCTGGTGGCGAAGCCGTACGCGGCCGGCAACAGCAAGCTGATGTTCGGCAAGGCGTTCCGCGCGCCCAGCGTCTACGAGCTTTACTACAACGACGGCGGCATCACCCAGGTGCAGAGCCCCGATCTGTCGCCGGAGAGCGTCTATTCCTTGGAGCTGGAGCACGCCCACCGGCTCTCCCCGACCGTGTCGGCCACGTTCGCCACGTTCGTGAACTGGGCCCACGACCTGGTGCTCACGCAGGGGGAAGGCGACGCGAGCGATCCCCTGCGCTACGTGAACTCGCGCGCCCCGCTCGGCACCATCGGCGCCGAGCTCGGGCTGCGGCGCGACTGGCGGCAAGGCTACATGGTCGCGCTCAGCTACAGCTTCCAGCGCTCGCGGTTCCTCGACGGTGATTCGCTGTCTTCGCTCATCGGCTTCGAGCGAAGCCCCGACTTCCGGCGCGTCGCCAACTCGCCCGAGCACCTCGCCTCGCTCAAGGGCGCGCTGCCGCTCTTGGGACGCACCGTCGCGCTCGCCTCGCGGCTCAGCTTCGAAAGCTCACGCTACGACCGCCACGAGCAGCGCACCGACGAGCCGCAAAGCAGGCTCCCCGCCTTCGCGGTGTGGGACGTGGTGCTCACTGGCCGCGCGGAGCGTCACAGCTTCTCTTGGGCTGCGGGCGTCTACAACGCCTTCGACTTCCGCTACGCGCTGCCGGTCAGCGCCGAGTTCCCGCAGCGCGCGATCGAGCAAGACGGCCGCAGCTTCTTGCTGTCGGCCGACCTGGCCTTCTGACGGCGAGAAGGCGAGCGGCGAATGCTTAGACCGGTTAGGGCGTGTCCCTAAATTGGGATTGCTCGCGCGTGCCCGTAAACGTGCCCGTGCCCGTGCCCGACGGTCCGTGAGGCGACGTTGGGCCCGTTTGTTTGTAGGCCGAGTTTGTGGCGCGGGCCGGGCCCGCGCGCGCCGCGCCCAGCTGGGCGCGCAGGGCGAGCCGACCTTCGTAGGGCACTCAGAAGAGCGGGCTTTCCATTGCGCTGCCGGTGTGCTCCATGGATGGCCACGATGGTGCGCTTGCAGTTGGATGACCGGCAGTGGCAGAGGATCAAAGCATCCCTAGGCATGAGGAAACGCGCCGGGCGTGGTGGGCGTGACGATCGCAACTTCGTGGAAGCGGTCCTGTGGTGGAGGCGTACGGGCCCGCCGTGGCGAGATCTTCCCAGCGACTTTGGTCCGTGGAAGAGCCGACGGTGACTTACGGACCATCGGGCAGGGGCACGGGCACGGGCACGTTTACGGCGAGACCAGCAATTCAGGGACACGCTCTAGAAGAGGCGGAGCTGGCCGTTCTTGTCGGTAGGACGGCGGAAGGTGCTCGGGCGGGGGTGGCGGTGGCCTTCGGTGCGGTTGAGGCCGAGGCGGGCGCAGGTGCCGTGGAAGAGCCGCTCGACCGTTTGCCAGATCTCGCCCTCGCCGGTCATGCGCGCGCCGAAGCGCGAGTCGTACAGCTTGCCGCCACGCATTTCGCGGGTGCGGCGCAGCACCTTCTCGGCGGCGAGCGGGAACGCGGCGCTGACGCGCTCCGTGAACACTTCCTTCACGCTGCCGGGGAGCCGCAGCGGGATGAGCGTGGCGCCGCGAGCGCCCGCGGCCGCTGCCGCCTCGAGGATCGACGGCATGTCGCGATCACCAAGCCCCAAGATCAAGGGCGCGATGTTGACGGTAACGGGCACGCCGGCGGCCGCGAGACGCGCGACGGCCTTCATGCGACGCTGCGGCGTCGTCACGTAAGGCTCCATCTTCTTCGCCGTCTCGGCGCTCCAGAACGGGATACTGATCGAGACGCCGACCGAGGCTTCGGCGCTCAGCCTCTGCAACAAATCGATGTCACGCTCGACGAGGGCGCTCTTGGTGATGATGTGCACCGGGTTCCTGTACTCGGCGCACACCTCCAAGATGCTGCGAGTCAGGCGATACTCGTTCTCGAGCGGCTGGTAGCAGTCCGTGTTGCCGCTGAGCATGATCAGCTCCCCTTGCCACGAAGGCTTCTCGAAGGTCTGCCGCAAGAGCTCCCCCACGCCCGGCTTCAGCACGATTTTCCGCTCAAAATCGGTGCCGGCGCCGAAGCTCAGGTACTCGTGGGTGGGGCGCGCGTAGCAGTTGTGGCTCACCACGCCGTTGGCTACGAAGTCGCCCGTTTCGGTGGCTATGTCGAACAAGGGCAGCGAGACTCCGAGCGCCTCGACGCTGGCGACTCCGCCCGCGACGCTGCTCGCGACGTCGCGCGGGGCGGACCGAAATAGCCCGCGCGCCTTGAGCCGAGCCTTACCGGGACCCAAGCAAGCATCTTTCTCTTGCAGATGCAGGCGGGCGCTCTGGTTGCGGCCCGGCGCGATGACGTAGCGCCAGCCGCGCGGCGTGAGGAAGCGATGATCGCCGCTGGCGATGATGTCGTCACCCGTGTCGAGGCGCACTCGGAAGGCGCGGCGCGCCGTCGCCCAGTGATCGAGCACGAGCGACGGCACGAAGCGCAGCCCTTGCGCGCCTCGCGCCGTGCCGACGACTTGCTCACCAGGCCGCACGTCGGCGAGCGCCTTCGACGAGCCATCGGCCATCAAGATGCGGGTATCGCCCGCCAAGCAGTAGGCGCAGCCGTGAAAGCATCCCCGATACGGGTTGATGCTGTAGCGGAAGCCCAGATCCGGGCTGTCGTTCTCGGACAGGACCTGCTTGGTGTGGTCCTCGTAGAGGGAGAGCTCGACCTCGGGACCGGGCAGGTCGTCGAAGAACTCAACGAGGCTGGCCGCAAAGCGATTGCGAGGATTCTGCGCTGGAATCGGCCTCACGACTCCGCCAGTATACTGAACACCCGTGCGGTGTCCAGCGCATGAAGGTGGATGCCACAGGGAGGCGGTGAGATGGGAGAAGAATTGGTCTTGGGGTCGCGCCACGGCCGCCCGACGTTCGCGCCCGCGCACCGCGCGGCGAACGATCGAGCTCACGCTGCGCCCTCCCCGCCTTTCGGTCGCGTCGTCGCATTCTCTCGAGGAGCGCCGCCGAGTCGAAGCGAGTCGCCCGGGATTCGACGGGCCCCGCGGCGGGTTCTGGGGTATGGGCTCGAGTGGATGATCGGCCAGGAAACGATTGACCGTGTCCGCCGCGAGACGAAGATCGTCGAGCTGGTGGGCGAGACGGTCAAGCTGCAGCGGCGAGGCCGCAGCTTCACGGGGCTGTGCCCTTTCCACAAAGAGAAGACGCCGAGCTTTCACGTCAACGCCGAGCGCGGCTTCTACCACTGCTTCGGTTGTCACGCGTCCGGCGACGCCATCAAATTCGTCCAGGAAACGGAGGGGCTCGACTTCGTGGAGGCCGTGCGCAGCCTCGCCGAGCGCGCGGGCATCGACGTCGTCGAGAACGAGTCGGACGCCGAGCGCAAGCAGCAAGCCGAGCAGCGTCGTCGTCAACAAGAGCTGTACGACATCGGTGATCGCGCCGCTGAATATTTCGAGCGAATGCTGCGCGAGCACCCGCTGGCCGACCACGCGCGCGCCGAGCTCGAGCGCCGCGGGCTCACCCCCAGCTCCCCCACCGACTCCATCGCTGACGCCCTGCAGGCGTTTCGGCTCGGCTATGCGCCGTACGGGTGGGACGGCTTGGTGCGCTTCCTCAAGGAGGCCGGGCTCTCGGCGGGTGCCGCCGAAACGGTCGGCCTCCTCGCGCCGCGCAAGACCGGCAGCGGCCACTACGATCGCTTTCGGCATCGGCTGATGTTCGCGGTGCTCGACGCGCAGGGCCGAGTGGTGGCGTTCAGCGGGCGATCCCTGCCCGAGCCCACCGCCGAGGAGCTCCGCCAAAAGGGGCTCGAGCCGATGGGCACGCCCGGAAGCGCCGAGCCGCCCGCCAAGTACGTGAACTCGCCCGAATCCCCGGTGTATCGCAAGCGCGAGGCCGTGTTCGGCCTCTACCAATCGCGGCAGGCGCTGCGCGGCGGCGAGCCGTGCTTGATCGTCGAAGGCAATTTCGACGTCGTCAGCCTGCACGCCCGTGGTCTCCGCAACGTGGTCGCGCCGCTCGGCACCGCCTTCACGGTGGAGCAAGCCAAGCAGATCCGGCGCTTCACGACCGACGTGGTGCTGATGTTCGACGGCGACTCCGCGGGCAAGCGCGCCACCAACGCCTCGCGCGAGCCCTGCCAAGCCGCGGAGCTCACCGCCAAGGTCGCGTCGCTGCCCCCCGGCAAAGACCCTGACGACTTCGTGCGCGAGCAAGGCGCCGGCGCCGTGGAGCATTTGGTCAAGAGCGCGCAGGGCATCCTGGAGTACTTGATCGACATCGCCCTGCCCGAAGAGTTCTTGAACGAAGGCGCGGAGGCTCGCACCAAGCGCGTCGAGTACGTGAAGAAGCTGATCGCTTCCGAAAAAGATCCGATGACGCGGCGCTGGGCTGAAGATTTCGCGAACCGAATTGCTGCCGGCAGACTCCGCGCTGCTATCGACAGTCAGCAAGACAACGTGACGCTTCAGGCCCTCGGCCGCGCCTTGGCCCAAGCGGCGGCAGGTGCCTCAGCCCCGCAAGGGCGCCAAGCGGGTGCTCCAGCCCCCCACCGAGCCCGGTCCCGCGACCGACGGCAGGAGCTCGGGCTCGAGGTGCTCGGCGCCTTGCTCGACTTCCCGGAACTGGCTGAAGATCCGGCTTCTGACGCCGCGGCCGCCACCATTGAAGGCGACGTAGCGCTGGCATTTGCCGCGCTGCGTCAGGCCATTCAGGGCGGCCGGCTCGAGAATCCTGAAGATGTGCTTGCGAAGCTTACGCCCCCGATCCATCCATTCGCCCTCGCTCGCCTAGCGGCCCCGCGGCATGAACGCCTCGAGGACGCCCGAGGTGAGCTGGTCGATAACGTGAAGAAGTTGCAATCGCTCGAGCTCAAGCGGGAAAAGTCTGAAGTGACGGAAGAGCTCGAGGCTGCGCAGCGCATCGGTGACGCTAAACAAGAAGATGCTCTGCTCCAGCAGATTTACGAGAAGGCTCGACGCGCTAGAGAGCGCGAGCACGCATAGCGAGGTTCAGAGTGGGATCGAAAAAGTCGGACTCGCCCAAGAAGACGATCGCTGCCGCTGCCAAGCAGCCCGCCGCCCCAAAGATCAAAGGGAAGGCGCCGCCAGCGAAAGCGAACGGAGCCTCTGCGGCCAAGGCCGCCGCGCGTGATGATGACGATGATGATGACGACGACGAGGAGCGCTCTTCGTCTGCGCCCCCGCCCGCGGGTGCCAAGGCCAACGGCAAGACCAAAGAGCAGCTGATCAAGCTCGGCAAGAGCAAGGGCTTCCTCACCTACGACGACGTGCACGAAGCGTTGCCGGGGGAAGAAACCGGTCCCGATCAGATGGACGACGTGCTGAGCGCGCTCGACGACGAAGAGATCGAAGTCGTCGACGACGCCAGCAACATCAAGATCGCGCCCCACCTGCGCGGCGGCGAAGAGGAAGGCCAGAGCAAGCCGGCCGCCAAATCCGAGTCCGAAGAGACGGACTCGGTGGCGCCGACGTCCACCGCCGCCAAGACGGGCGACGACGAGTATTTCAAGAGCAACGACCCGGTGCGCATGTACCTGCGCAAGATGGGCAGCGTGGCTCTCCTCACCCGCGAGGGCGAGGTCGAAATAGCCAAGCGCATCGAGGAAGGCGAGAACGAGATCCTCGGCGCCATCCTGTCGAGCCCGGTGGCGGTGCGGGAGATCATCGAGATCGGTGAGCGCCTCCGCAACCACAAGATCCGGGTCAAGGACATCGTCCGCGACGCCGAGGACGAAGAGCACGAGTTCGACGAGGAGGAGGCGGACCGCCGCATCATCCGTCTGATCGATCGCGTCAAGCGCCTCGACAAGAAGAACGCCGAGCTCGCCGAGGAGCGCAAGACGGCCGTCGATACGCGCCGCAAGCTGATCGACAAGGAGCTCTCCGAGAACAAGAAGGAGCTCGTCAAGACGCTCCAGGAGATGCGCCTCAACAAGAAGACGATCGACAAGATCGTCGCCAAGCTGAAGGCGATGATCGACCGCGTGCACCGCGCGCAGGGTCGCGTGTTCGAGCTCGAGCGCATCACCGGCATCGGCAAGGCCGATCTGAAGAAGATGATGCGCGAGGCCAAGGAGGACCCGGAAGCGTTCTCCGCCCTCGCGAAGAGGCTCGGCATCGACGTCGCCGAGCTGGAGATGATGGACGAGACCTTGAAGAGCGCGCAGAAGGGCGTACGCAAGGTCGAAGAGGAGCTGAAGATCGACGTCAGCGAGATGCTCAAGACCTATACGGCGATCCGTACGGGTGAGCGTCGCGCCGAGCGCGCCAAGGCCGAGCTGGTGGAAGCCAACTTGCGCTTGGTGGTGTCGATCGCCAAGAAGTACACGAACCGCGGCCTGCAGTTCCTGGATCTGATCCAGGAGGGCAACATCGGCTTGATGAAGGCCGTCGACAAGTTCGAGTACAAGCGCGGCTACAAGTTCAGCACCTACGCGACGTGGTGGATCCGTCAGGCCATCACCCGCGCCATCGCCGATCAGGCGCGCACCATCCGCATCCCGGTGCACATGATCGAGACGATCAACAAGCTGATCCGCACCTCGCGCTACCTCGTGCAGGAGTTCGGCCGCGAGCCGACGCCCGAGGAGATCGCCGAGAAGATGGAGCTGCCCCTCGACAAGGTCCGCAAGGTCCTGAAGATCGCGAAGGAGCCCATCTCGCTCGAGACCCCCATCGGCGAGGAGGAGGACTCCCACCTCGGCGACTTCATCGAGGACAAGTCCGTGGTCTCGCCCGCCGAGGCGGTGATCTCGAACAACCTCTCCGAGCAGATGCGCAAGGTGCTGAAGACCCTCACCTGGCGCGAGGAGAAGGTGCTCCGCATGCGCTTCGGCATCGGCGAGAAGTCCGAGCACACCCTCGAGGAGGTGGGCCAGGGCTTCGAGGTGACCCGCGAGCGCATCCGCCAGATCGAGGCCAAGGCCCTCCGCAAGCTCCGCCACCCCTCCCGCTCGAAGCAGCTCAAGTCCTTCATCGAGGGATAGCGACCCCGGGCTTCAGCCCGGGGTCTTCAACACAGCATCGACCGCCGCGAGCACCGCGGGCAGCTCGCGCGCGGCGTCGTTGGGCCAGTGCGGCGCGAAGCGCAGGTAGCCGTCGGGGCACGACGCGACCACGCCGCGTGACGCCAGCGCGCGCTGCATCGCGGGCGCGTCAGGCGCCCCCTCGGGCGGCAGCACCGAGAGGATGCACGACCGCCCCGCGGGGTCCTTCGCGCGCAGGCTGGTGAAGCCGCGCTCCACGAGCGGCGCTTCGAGCGCGTCGAGGTAGGCGTTCACGTGCGCGTAGATCGCCGAGGGGGTGAGCGCGGCGAGGATGTCGAGGCTCGTCTCCAGCGCGACGCAGCCAGCGGCGTTGGGAGTGCCCCCCTCGAAGCGCAGCGCGTCGTCGCGGAAGGCCCGGTCGTAGCGGAGCCTCCCCGCGCCCTCGCTCAGGAACGAGAAGGCCTCTTCGTGCGAGAGCCACCCCGCGAGGTGCGGCGCGTGGCGCTCGGGGTGACGCGCGTAGAGCAGCCCCGCGCCCTCGACGCCCATCAGCCACTTGTGCCCGCCCGACGCGAGGTGATCGATCCCCTCGGCCTCGACGTCGAGGGGCACCGCGCCGAGGCCCTGGATCGCGTCGACGAAGAGCTCGGCGCCCGCGTCGCGCGCGAGGTCTGAGATCGCGCGCAGGGGCATCCGGTGGCCGGTCTGGAACTGCACCGCGCTCACCGCCACCACCCGCGCCCCGCGGGAGAGCGCCGCGGTGAGCTGCGCCCTCGCGGCCTCGGGGTCGGTGCGCCAGAGGTCCGCGTCGCACCAGACGACATCGAGCGAGAACAGCGCCGCCGCGCGCTGCCACGGCGTCACGTTCGCGGGGAACTCCCCGCGCAGGAGCACCACCCGATCACCGGGCCTCCACGGGATCGACAGCGCCACCTCGGTCACGCCCAGCGAGGTGTTCTGCACGATGGCCACGGCGCCCGCGGGGGCGTTGATGAACGACTCCAGCTTCGCCCGCAGCCGGGCCCGCTGCTCCACCGCCGCGCCGAAGGCCCCCGCGCCGCGGCGGGCGAGGTCTCCGAGGTGGCCGATCACCGCGCGCCGCAGCGCGATCGAGGGAGGAGACACCGCCGCGTGCGCGAGGTAGGCCGCGGGCTCGAGGTCGGGGAAGAGCGACCGGTCGCCGAGGCGCGGGGGGAGCAGGCCCATGGTCATCGCCCGCGAGGGTACATCCGGCCCGAGTGAAATCGCGCTACCATGCGCCGCCCTCCAGCGCCTACGGCGCACCGCGGGGGCGCGCTCCCTCATCCCAACCCGCGTGGTCTTCGTGAACGCCTTCGACCGACTGCGGGCGCTGTACCTCTCGCGCCCGGTGATCCTCGCCCCGATGGAGGACGTCACCGACGTCGTCTTCCGTCGCCTCTGCCGCTCCGTCGGCGCGCACTTCTGCGTGACGGAGTTCATCAACGTCGAGGGCCTGCTCCGCGGGTGCCGCACGGCGAAGCGCAAGCTCGTGCTCCCCGCCGACGACGAGCCCACGGCCATCCAGATCTACGGCAGCGACCCCGACC
>JAEYWK010000241.1 GCA_023431345.1 Pseudomonadota bacterium | reverse complement strand
CCGCTGGCCGCCCCGACGCCCGCGGCCGAACCGGCACCGGACGTCGACCCGAGCCATGTGCCCGACGCGCTGCGGCGCATCCCGTCGGCGCTCGTGATCGAGTGCGACGTCCGCGAGGACCTGCGCGCCGGCCGCGAGCCGTTCCACCGCATCATGGACGCCGCCCGCGCGACGCCCGACGGCGGCGTGCTGAAAGTGCGGGCGACGTTCGAGCCGGCGCCCCTCTACTCCGTCCTGGCAAAGCAGCGTTTCTCGCACGTCACCGAACGGATCGCCGACGACGACTGGTATGTGTGGTTCCACCGCGACGGCGGGAGCACAGCGGCAGCCACGCCGGCGCCCGTCGAGGCGCCATCCGACGCGCCGCCTGGCGAGGACGTGATTGTCCTCGACGTCCGCGGCCTCGAGCCGCCCGAGCCGATGGAACGCACGCTCGAAGCCCTGGCGCAGCTGCCGCGTGGCGCGACGCTCGTCCAGATCAACGTCCGCGTTCCCCGCTTCCTCATTCCGAAGCTGGAGGAACGTGGCTTCACCTACGAGGTCCACGAACAGTCGAAGGACGTGGTCCGCGTATTCATTCGCCACAAACCATCCTGAAGGAGATCATCATGGCCAACATCCAGCTCGACATCCGCGTCGTTCCTCCCCCCGAGAAGCATCCGACAATCTTCCGGACGTTCGACGCGCTCCAGCCGGGCGAGGGTTTCACGCTCATCAACGATCACGATCCCTTCCCACTGCGCCATCAGTTCGAGGCCACACGTCCCGGCAAGTACTCGTGGACCTACACCGAGAGCGGGCCCACGGTGTGGAAGGTCGACATCGGGCGGACGGCCTGAAATGGGATTGTCACTCACTTCGACGGCCGCGCTGCATCTCGACATCGACGCGAGGGGCACCGCGTGCGTCGGACGCGGCCTCGACGGCCAGGAACTCGTCCTGGACGCAGCCGCGGCACTGGAGGCGCTCGCGACCGACGCGAGCGCCTCACAGGCGCACGTTGTCGCGCTCCGCGTCCTGTCGCTCGACAGGGACTGCGCGCCCGTCATCGCACTGCTGGCCGCGCGGTGGCAGGTGCCGGTCAGCGTGCCGGCACATTCACAGGCCGTCGACGACATCGCCACGATCGGGCGTATCTTCGCCGCGGCCGGCGCGCGCCTGCACCTCGGGCACGGCACGAGCGTTTCGGGCATGATGGCCGTCCTCTCCGCGATCCAGGACGCCGGCGTCGATCAGACGGTGGGGCTGGCGTGGGAACTTCGACCGTCGTCCGAAGGCCTCGAAGACGCGGGTGCCGTCCTGTTTGCCGCGAGGGAACACCTCGGACTGGTGCGGCTCTACGGCGGCGGCCCCGAGCAGCACGATCAACAGGGCCTCGGCGTCGGCGCGCTGCTCACCGACCTCGCGCTCTCGCACTACACGGGCCCCATCGTCCTGAACCCGAGCACACCAGACCAACTGCCGCGCTGGCATCGATTGCTCGAATCCCGCAAGCCGACCGGCTGCGGCAGCGGCGGCGATGCAAAGGAACTGCTCGTCGACGTACGCAACGTGGAGCCCAAGGACCGGCTCGACACCATCCTCGGCGCCTACAAGGCGTTGCGGAAGGGCGCCACGCTGAAGCTGACGGTCGACCACGATCCCAGCTGCATGTACTTCATGCTCGAAGCCACGGAGCCGGCCGGCAGTTTCGAGTTCCGGACCACCGAGACGGGCCCCGAAACGTGGCGCGCGGAGGTACGGAAGGCATAGACGCGCTGCGCCGCTATACTGCACACGCCGGATTGACCGGCACTCCGGAGCGTGGTGTATGGCGTTTGCGATCTATCCCAGCCTGAAGGAACGAAGCGTGCTGGTCACGGGCGGCGCGTCGGGCATCGGCGCGGCCATCGTGCGCGCCTTTGCCGAACAGGGGTCGAAGGTGGGCTTCGTCGACTTCGACGTCGCCGGCGGCGAGGCGCTCGCGGCCGAACTCGGCGGAAGCGGTGGGGACGTGACGTTCGAGCCGTGCGACCTGCGCGACATCGACGCGTTGAAGCAGGCGTTTGCCGCGCTCGCGAAGACGAATGGTCCCGCGGCGGTCCTCGTCAACAACGCCGCGCGTGACGATCGCCACGGCTGGCAGGATGTGACGCCCGACTACTACGACGAGCGCATCGCGACGAACCTCCGCCACATGTTCTTCGCGATCCAGGCGGTGGCGCCGGGCATGATCGAGGCCGGCGGCGGTTCGATCATCAACCTCGGGTCGGACTCGTGGTGGCGCGCCGGCGGCGGCTTCCCCGTCTACACCACGTCGAAGGCGGCGGTGCACGGCCTCACGCGCGGCATGGCGCGCGACCTCGGCCCTCACCGCATCCGCGTCAACACACTGGTGCCGGGCTGGACGATGACCGAGCGGCAGAAGACGCTGTGGGTGACGCCGGAGGGTATGGCGAAACAACTCGAGGCGCAGTGCCTGCCCGATCCCATCGAGCCGGTGTACGTCGCACGGATGGCGCTGTTTCTCGCCGCCGACGACTCGGCGATGTGCACCGCGAACAACTACATGGTGGAAGCCGGATCGATCTGAAAAGACAAAGGGGGTGCGGTTTCCCGCACCCCCGTTGCTGGATTGTCAGGTCGTCGCGTAGCCGCCGTACCTGACGTACCCGACGTACCCTGCCGTTACTTCAACGGCACCGGCGTGTCGTCGACTTCGAGGTCGCCCAGGGCGTACTGCATGCCCGCCAGGAAGTGCTGGAGCATCGCGGGCATCTTGTAGATGCCGTGATCGTGGCCGAGCACGTTCACGTACACGCGGCCCTGGCCCTCGCGGCGGATGTAGCTGATGCCGTAGTCGCCGTCGGCGCGCTTGCCGTTGGCCGGCTCCTGGTCCTTGATCTCCTGGGGCATCCGCTCGTAGTTGACGCTGAGCAGCGTGCGCACGCGATCGCGCGACCACGAGTCCTGCGAGAACGTGTAGACCTCGTCGACCACCATCACGTTGTTCGCCATGCGCTGGCCGCCCTGCCCGACGCGCGTGAAGGCGCGGTTGATCGGGTTGTCGACGTCATCGACCTTGAGCGTGATGGGCGTCGGGTAGTTCCAGTGGAACTTGAACGACCCGCCGATCATGTGGTTGAACTCCTGCCACAGCGGCGCGCCACCCTTGTGATAGCTGTCGGTGGCCGCGTGGACGCCGCCGAGGCCCTTGCCGCCGCGCACGAAGTCGAGCAGCGCCTTGCGCCGCGCCTCCGACGCCGCCGCGTCGGCGTCGTCGAGGAACGAGCCCGTCGTGCTGTCGAGGAACACGGCGTCGTACTGCGCGAGGTTGGTCGGGTTGATGTCGTTGATGTCGTAGGTGATCACCGTCGTCCACGCCTGGTTGGCGCGGCCGGGCGGCAGTTCTCCGGGCACCGGCACCGTGC